>CAYPBV010000009.1:0-37240 GCA_964409025.1 uncultured Chitinophagaceae bacterium
TCCCGGAAAACGATCAACCAGATAATGATACCAGAATGCAAGCCGCCATGTAGAGTTATCATCCCATCCCCATGAATAATGTGAGCTTGTAATACGGTTAAATGCTATGTAATCATTAAGAGGATTATCACTTGTATGTATTAATGAAAAATTCGGAAAGAAATACACAAAAAAAACGGTAAACACTATAAACCCAAGAATCACAACCTGTCTGAAAAAATTATACGAAGGAGTTAAATAAGCGAAAATTACAAAGAGAGCAGCTACAAATGAGGTGGCAGATTTATAATCGAGTGCATGAATGGTTGTAAAAAAACTAAGTAATAAAACAGTATAAAATCCCCTGTGCCTGCTGAATAAAAGAGGAAGCGAAGTGGAAATGCTGAATCGGTCAAACCAAAGATTTTCCGCCGGCTTCAACAGGAATATAGTATAGTAAAATCTAAAACTATTCTGGATTTTTTTGATGGTGGGAAAAAAATGTTTATACCCGTAATACCCGATAAAATAGGTAAACATGGAGTATAGTATTACAGAGTTACGCAGGTAATAATAAATGGTATCCATTCTGAAAATAGATACTACTGCATGAAATAACCCCAAAAGAATAAGTGCCAAAATAATTTTTGAAATGGTATCAGAACCTATTTTAAAACGATTTGCCACCAAAATGCAAAAACCGGCAAGTGAAAGCAATTCATTAAAGAATAAATATTTTTCAAATAAATACGGAATAGTCATGTACAGCAGCGCAGCAGTAAATAGAAGAAAATAAATATGCCTGTTGTTCATAACGGAAAAACTATTGCTTTTCTAATAGGGCATCCACAGCCTGTATTACCTGCTTCAAAGATATATGTTCTACACAAGGGGCTTCCTGAAATTTTGTAGGTTTATAAATGCAGTTCCAATTACAGTTAAAACAGTTCATTTTATGATATACACTTATTGGAATTTTTCTGTTTTTATATGGAGGGAATGGCAGAAATCTGCCGAAGTGACCTCCTCCTAAAATACAGATTACTGATGCATTTACCGCAGCTGCCATATGTGTGCACGAAGTTTCGTTAGTAACTGTAAACGCTGATGACTGTAATACAGTTAAAAACTCCTCCAGCGTTGTTTTGCCGGCTAAGGATATAAGTTTTGCATTTGATTTCGTTACTATATTTTCAGCAATTGCAATTTCACTCTTGCCGCCGCATACAATACCAAAGAGACCCGTTTTATTATGAATATAATTGCACAGTTCAATAAAGTTTGATTCCTTCCATTTTCTTGCGGGTGAACTGGCACCCGGAAAAATAACATAATAAGCATTGGGCAGGGTTTCTTTTAAGGGAAGGCATAAAAATTTTAAATCCGGTATAGCGTCTTCAAAACTACTATGCCCCAACCCACGCATGAAGGCTCCATTTTTCTTTAATTCATGTGTTTCATCAGGAGCGATTGAAACGGTATGACTGATTTTTTTTTGAACTTTATTTCTCCAAAATGCATAATCAATTCCATCATCAGAGGGTGCTGCAATAATTTCATCTGCTTTAATTAAACGAAGAATCGATAATCCGGTACCAAATTCATGCGAAAATGAATGATAAATAACTTTATACCAGTTGTGATTGAGAATTTCCTTCATCTTTTTTATCCGGTAAACTGGATAAAGCATGAATTTTTTCCTGTTTAATGAAATAACAATATTAAAGTAGTTGGTTTTTCTGGCCAGACTTGTCCATATATTATTGCCCAGCAGTGTAAGTTCATATTGTTCAGCAGGAAAGAGTTTTTGATATTCCTTACCGGCATCACTCCACAAGATAAAATCACCGATATTATCTGTTTTGATAATTAGTATTTTTTTGCGGGTATTGCTTAATCTGTTTTTTTTAGCCGGCAGATAAACAAAGGTATCAATTATCAGGCAATAGGTATTAATAAGCGATCTTTTAATCTTATATAAAGCGCCGGCTATCATTTATATTTCAGATTTTGCAAGTGTAACGGAATTAAATTCTTTAATGCTTATCATAAATAAAAGAAGTGCATAAATGGATATGCCAATCAGTAATCCATAAAGGCTATCAGCTAGTAATAAATACTTTAACATAAACGGCACGGCTGACAGTAATATACATTGCATTACAAAAAGCAACCTTGGCTTAAGAATATTATGACGGTAATAAATGAGCATCAGACCAATGGATAAAATTACTTCTCCGGTTAACAGCGCTAAACCCACAGTATAAATTTCGGAAACAAAGAAGGGAAAAATCAGCAGAGAACCCACGCATGCTGCTGCAGATAAAATGCAGGCCATGAGTAATTTTCTGTCAAGATTCATTAACACGGCGTTTGTAACCAAGCTCAAACAAAAAGATAAAACCAGGCAGGAAAATGCCATCAGTTGAAAAAAAGTTGTGGCATAGATGAACTTGGCTCCAAATAGCAATGAGACGGCAGCTTCCGGAAATAATAAAAATGCACTTAAAAACGTAAACGAAAGAATCATTGAAAGTTTGTCAACCGTTAAGCAGTCTTTTAAATGTATCATTTCCTTTACTAAAGCCTGATGTATGATACGCATAATACTTTTAAAAATAGAGTAAAACTTAAGACCGATAAATACTGCACTAATCACCAGATAGTTATCTGTAAAAAGTAGTGGGATAATCAACATCATGCCCAGTCCCTGCAGATAAATAAGAATGTTTACTAAACCCAGATTTAAAGATGAAACGTATAAACGAAAATGTTGAAACGATGGCGTAATAAAGTAGGGAACTTTTAATACCTGTGCTATTATTAAACCTGTAATGAAATACGTAAGTACCAGGAGAAGTACAAATAACTCGGAGAAGTACTCAGGCAGCATGTTTGCCAGTGCCGTGCTTACACCGTAAGGTATGATGATTCTCACCAGTGCTATAACAGCACCATGTACCGGCTTTCCCAGCCCATAAAAAGCATACTCACCACTGAGGCCTATAAATGGTGCTGCAAGTAAAACTATTAATGACGGCTCAATGAAATAGCAGAGTGCTAATGGAAGCAGCAAAAGACTCCAGAAAACCTTAGCAGATTGATACTTTAAATACTCAGATTGCCAGTGTGAAGTTTGTGTTATTTTTCTGGTAGCATCTGAAAGTAAACCTGCGGCAATTAATAGAATAAGAAATTGAAAGGAAGATTCTGTTTGCCCATATATGGAGAAGCTTTCATCCGTAATTACCTGTGAAATATATTTCAATGCAAAAACAATAAATGCCTGACCCAGCCCAAGTATTACAGCAATTACCAGCAGCCTTTTTATCATTGTTTTTGTATTAATGTCAGTAGGCAGTAAACTGCCTTATGTTAGCATTAATGAAAATAAAAATTATACAGGATGTTTACCTGTTTTTTATTCTTTTTCGGGGGCAAATCTCGACAAAATACCCGAAGTGTGAAAACATATTTTAAGTGTTGCATAAATGATTCTTTTAAATCTGTTTAAAAAAGGATATTTATTCATAATTATTCGAACTAATAGTTCTTTTATTCAGGTAATTATTCATTAAAACAGTGAATTACCTGGTACAGTATAATTTCATAATTTTGACCATTGAAATATGACCTTAAATAAGAAAACCCTTTTTAAAGTAAATTATACTTTAACCAATTACAGGGAAGCTGCAAAAATTATTATTGACTATGGTAGTAAACATAGTTCATTTGGAGTATCAGCATTAGCAGTTCATGGTCTTATAGAAAGTTATCGAAACCCGGTTTTGCTTACAAAAGTGAATAAAATTGATATGGTTGTTCCTGATGGTCAGCCGGTACGATGGGCTTTGAATTATTTTCATAAGGCAAATCTGAAAGACAGGGTCTATGGTCCTCAACTTACGCTGGATGTGTTATCACTTGCTGCTCAAAAAAAATTAAATATTTATTTATACGGAAGTTCAGAAAATACGTTGAAAAAATTAGCTGCCAATATTAATACACGTTTCCCCGATATTGTAATATGCGGTATGCATGCAGATAGGTTTAGAGATGCCACAACGGAAGAAGATGAAGATGATATACGAAAGATCAATGCAAGTAATGCACATATTGTACTGGTGGGCAGGGGCTGCCCCAGACAGGAAGTATGGGTAAGCGATCATTTAGGCAAAATTAATGCAGCCATGATGGCGGTTGGGGCTGCTTTTGATTTTCATGCAGGAGTTGTAAAGCAAGCTCCTGTTTGGATGCAGCGTATGGGATTGGAATGGTTATACCGTTTTTTTAGAGAACCCGGGCGTTTATGGAAAAGATATCTTGTAACTAATTCACTGTTTATATATTTATTTGTAAAAAAAGCGATTTATTCAAAATGGGACTAAGTAGCGTTATAGTAACAGGCGCAGGTGGCTTAATAGGAAGTGAAGTGGTAAAATTTTTATTAGCGAAAAATATTGAGGTTATCGGTATTGATAACAATATGCGGTCTGATTTTTTTGGTGAAAAAGGTGATACATCAGCAAGTATTAAGAAATTAGAAACAGCTTTTCCATCCTTTAAAAATCATAAAATTGACATTCGCAGCAGAGATGCTATTGTTGCTTTTGTTAAAGCTATAAAGCCGGATGCTATTATTCACGCAGCTGCACAACCAAGTCATGATTTAGCAGCCAGCCGTCCCTTTGATGATTTTGATGTAAATGCGGTAGGCACATTAAATTTGCTTGAAGCTAACCGGCGTACAAACCTACATGTTCCATTTGTACATCTTTCTACCAATAAAGTATATGGTGATACGCCCAATTTTTTAAATCTTATTGAAAAAGAAACCAGATATGATTTCAATGATCAGCAATATTATAACGGTATCAGCGAAACATTTCCCGTTGATCAAAGTAAGCATTCATTATTTGGTGCTTCAAAACTGGCGGCAGATGTAATGGTACAGGAATATGGACGTTATTTTGGAATGCCTACCTGCTGTCTTAGAGGCGGTTGTTTAACAGGCCCCAATCACAGCGGCGTGGAATTACATGGTTTTTTAAGTTATTTAATCAAGTGCAATGTAACGGAAACTGAATATACTGTTTACGGGTATAAGGGCAAACAGGTGCGGGATAATATTCATTCCTATGATGTGGCTGCTTTTATTTGGGAGTTCTTACAAAAACCCGGAGTTGCAGAAGTTTATAATATTGGAGGTGGAAGAGAAAATTCCATTTCTATAATAGAAGCATTTGATCTTATTGCATCCATTTCCGGAAAAGCAATGCGGTACAGGTATTCTGAGCAAAACAGAATAGGGGATCATATTTGTTACATATCTGACTTAAGTAAAATGAAAGAACATTTTCCTCATTGGCACATAACCAAAAACCTCGAAACAACTTTTCGTGAAATTTATGAAGCCTGGCTACACAGAAATGAGTAGTAATTTTAATATCATTGTTGATGCATGTTTCGTAAAACGGCAATGAGTGGTATAGTAAGCGGCAGTATAATCAAAGACCAGTGTACTAACAATATTCATCTTGCGTAACACCTTTTTAAATTAGTAGAAAATGAGTGATCATTCAATAAACAGAAAAGACAACCCTCCTCAAAAAAACTTAAAAAAATGGATCACTTTAAAGTTTAAAAGTGTTTCCATGCTTCCCTTCATTTTAGGTAAGGCTACTTTTTTAAAAACGTATTTAACCTATCACCCTGACTCCTATATTCAGTTTAATGCACATCCTGAGTTCAAAACACTTTTAAAAACTTTTAAGGCAAGAAATCAAATAAACAACATTGGTGATATAACCCGTTTATGGAGCTTTATTTTAAATATCAAGCAGATTCTTGATGAAAAAATTCCCGGTGATTTTGCTGAATTGGGTGTTTGGCGGGGAAATACCGCCTCTATACTTGCTCATTATGCTTCTTTAAACAATCGTACTGTTTTTTTATTTGATACCTATGAGGGGTTTAATAAAAAAGACTTAACCGGAATTGATGCAAATAAGCAAATGGACTTCAGCAAAACATCGGTTAACATGGTAAAGAAAATTATTGGTGATAACAGTAAGTATTGTCAATTTGTGGCCGGTTATTTTCCTGAATCAGTTACTGAAATTCATAAAACTACTACTTACTCCATCGTTAGTATAGATTGTGATTTATACGAACCTATGAAAGCAGGTCTGGATTTTTTTTATCCATTGATGCCGGCCGGAGGAATCTTTTTATTACATGATTATTCCAGTATGTTTTGGGATGGGGCCAAAAAAGCAATAGACGAGTTTTGTAAACAGAATAATGAATATGTAATTCTAATGCCTGATAAATCAGGAAGTGCATTTATCAGAAAATCAGGTAAATCCTCTTAATCACTCAACTTCATAGCAGGGAGCAGCTACTATAAAATCTGATTACCATTTAACCGCATCAGCAGACTACTGCTTAGAAAACCTTAATGATTCTGCTATTGCTTTACTGTAGTACTGTCTTTTGCAGTTTTAATAAATTCTTCTGCATATTGATCTCTGTAAATAGTGGCGGCAAAAATGTATAAATGATATTGAAACGGAATTTTTGTTTGTACAGCTTTTTCGTTTAAACCCTTTACATTTCCTTCTACCTTTAAAACGGCATCAATAGTACCCTGAAACTTTGGATTTGATGATCTCATATCACCATTATCATAAATAACAATAGAATCACCTAAATAAACTTTATCACTTTTAATCATGGATAAAACTTCTGCTACTGTGTAGGAAGTTTTTCTGCCATCGGTAATCTTGGGAATGCCGTCATCAGTTGATGAGGCTGTAGTGGTGGAGCCGGTATCTTTCTTCAGCAAAAATTCATATACAAATATTACTAATGCTGCACTTACTATTGCTGTAATTAAAATTGTAAGAATTCTGTTGTTTTTTTCCATATGTTGTGTTATTGAATAATTAGGCGCAAAGGTAACTTTTTATAGAAATTGTAAATTATTTTTTCTTTTATTTCCCATTCATTTGTAGTAGATGCAATGTGGTGATTCTGGCGTTATAGTATTCTTATAGCTTTCACTGCTTACACTACTGCCTTCATCAAAAAAATAGGTTCTCATTCCCTTGTTTATAAATACGATTATATCCGGCTCCTTACCATTTTCAGGCTTATAGAAATGGTCTTTAAACCACAGGTTGGCATTACTTAAAAGTACTTTGCTTAATTCTGGTGAAGAAAATACGGAGTTCCGCTCTATAAAGGCGCCATAAAGATGAATGTTGTACACAGATTCTAAATAAGTCTTTAGCGAAAATGCAGCTTCATTCGATGCAACCGGATCAAAAGCTAAAACAATATAACTGTTTGGTTTTGCTCTGGTAACAATGGATTGTATCAAGCTTTTAATATTATTTCCTTCAAGCGTAAATTTTTTAGCTGCTGCAACCGTTTTGTCTGATTGTATATAAAATATCCAGCCAGCTGCTAAAAACAGACAAATGCTTTGCCATGAAAATTTTGAACCTGTTTTTTTAATCAGTTCTGCAAAAAAGTAAGCAATACCAATAGTGGCAGGAATCATATAACGATCACTCATGCCGCTCTTGGCATATAAAACCAGCAGTGGAGCCAGAAATGCAATCAGGAATAATAGTAATCCGCCCAGCTTTTTAAAATATTGAAGCAACTCCTGATCGTCCTTAACTGCAAACAATGTAAATAAAACTCCGGTAAGCAGCAAAATCCAATAATAATAAAGTTCGTTTTTAAGTAACGTTTTAATCTGAGGAACCAGTGCTGCAATGGAAGCACCTTCTTCCACTCCTGCATATCCTATTTTATTGGTTCCTATTTTGGCATAAATGATATAGATAAAAATTAATGAACAAAGCAGTGGTAATACCAGCAGTATATTATCTGTAACTATTTTCCGGTAAGTTGACTGCTGCTCCTGTTGATAAACCAGAATTTTAAGCAACAGCATTGCCGGAATGATAAGTATAAAGCTTTCTTTAAAAAGAGCAGCCGCAATTAATGACAGACCAAACAAGAAGCTATGTGCTGTATTCTTTTGTGCATTGTACTTTAAATAATAAAAACTTATGGCAAGAAAAAAGGCACCGGCATTTTCACATGTTCCTAATCGCCACCAGTTTTCTGCCTGTGTGCCTGCTACAGCAATCAGCGGAAACAGCAAGCTTACGATGATTGGCATTTTGAGTTTGCGAAGTGCCAGATAAAACAGACTTAAAGTTGCTATAAGCATTACCAGAAAATAGATGGACCAAATCATAAAATTCAATCCAAATATTCTGACAAGAATAACACGATGAATGTAATATAACGGACGAAAACGAATACTAAAGTCATTCATGGTCCATTCACCAAGCACACTAAAAAATGATGATTTGTTAAAGTCATTATTGATTCGAATGAGTTCATGGTCATCAGTAAAATGAAAACCCGAAAAAAGAGTGCCCGTAAGAATAAAGAATGCAGCAACAGTTATACTAATGAAAAAAATTACCGCAGCATCGGCTTTAGAATAATTATTAAGCATAGAACAGTTTCTGATTTTTACAAGTATGTTATAAGCTTTTTTCACGAACAATATAATCGGGTCTTCGCTTTGATTCAATAAACAGCTTTCCGATATACTCTCCCAAAATACCTATCATCAGTAATTGTAAGCCGCCAATAAAAGAAATTACAATCAATGTGGACGTCCAGCCGGGTACGGTATCTTTTAAAACCAACTTCCCATAAATGGCGTAAAGCCCATAAATAAAAGCAAGAACAGCAACAAAAGCCCCTATGAGTGCCGATAACCGCAGCGGTTTAATACTAAAACTTGTAATGCCGTTTATTGCAAACCTGAACATTCTGGACACCGAGTATTTTGTTTTACCCCATGTTCGTTGATCGGGCACATAATCCATGTAATATTGTTTGAATCCCAACCAGCTTATGATACCTCTTAAAAAAAGAGGACTTTCCTGAAAATTGCGAATAATTTCAACGATTGATTTATCTATTAATCTGAAATCAGCACTGCCTTCTTTAATTTTAATGTCTGATAATTTATTTATAAGTGTGTAAAAGAAAGAAGAAGTAAGCCGTTTAAAAAAACCTGTTTTAGCTGAATCTTTGCGGGTGGTATTTACAATGTCATATCCTTCCTTCCACTTTTGAATCATATGGGGAATTAATTCAGGTGGATGTTGAAGGTCGCCATCCATGCAGATGACACAGTCGCCTGAAGCATAATGATAACCCGCTCTTAAAGCGCTTTGATGACCAAAGTTTCTGGAAAAAGACAAGTAATTTATTCTTGTGTTATTCGCATGAAGTTGTTTTAACACATCTAAGGTATTATCTGTACTCCCATCGTCAATACAAATAATTTCATAATTCCAGGGAGTAAGTATAGCTGTTAACTGAGCTAGCAGGTTAGTAAGGTTTCCTTCTTCATTGTGGATAGGAATTAAAACAGTGATTTTATCATTTTCAGCAGGCATCTTTTTGGTTTTATGGTTAAAACTATTATTTTATTTTATACTATTGCCGCAGGAATTATTATTATACAGCAATTTCTGCAGAGCCTGGACATGAATGAAGATGATTTTACACTGTTTTTCATTTTTGATTAAGGCCGGGAATTCTATTTACTTTTCGCAAATTTAAAATATGTTTACTATTGTTATCAACTCAGCAGGTAATTTGTAATGATTTAGATTTATTTTAATGCCCCGTGAATCAATTAATAGTCTGGAACAGTTGAACAGCTGGAAGTCTTTTGAGTATCCATTTCTATGGCTGTCTGCTGCCGGTATTGCTGTAACCATGATTTGGCTGCCCCTCATCAATGCGATGATGTGTATCTGTTTCTTATTGCTTTGGCTTTATTACCGGCGCTTACATTTTGAGTTTAGCTTTCTTCTTGTTTTATGGATAAGTGTTTACCTGATAACAGCCGTAAGTTTTTTTTATTCTGAAAACAGATCGGAAGCGTTAAGGATACTGCAGCTTAAACTGCCTTTGCTGGTATTTCCCCTAATTTTTGCATCGGGCATCAATTGGAAAAAGGAACAAATCCGGTTACTGTTACTTTTATTTTCATGGTCTGTTGGTATATTTTGCGTCTTTACAATCGGTAATGCCCTGTTACTTGCTTTTTCATCGGGTAATATTCAGTCCTTATTTGGCTATAAAATTATTCCTTTCAAGTTTGTATACGCATCAGTAATTTCATTGTTTTGTGTATTTGGTACAGTCATTCAACTGTATGATTTGAGCAGGAAAAAGCAAATCCGTACTGAGCATCTGTTTCTGCTGCTTTTGTTTTGGATAACACTTATCCTGCTTTCTAACAGAATGGGATTGTTGTTGAGCAGTATTATTACAATTTACTTTTTGTTTGGTATGGTTCGTTCGGTTATAATGAAAGGTGCAGTAGCTGCTATTTTATTTACTGTATTCATAAGCTTGTACAATTGGAATAACACTTTCAGGGAAAAAATTCAGGTAATTACAAACTTGAATTCATCTCAAATGATACAACTTGATGAGAATGCTTCGCTGGACAGAACATGGGACGGTCTCCAATTGCGATGGGCCATTTGGAATTGTGCAGCAGGCGCCATTAAAAAGCATTTTTGGATTGGAACAGGGGTGGGCGATGCACAGCAAACCCTGCAGCAAACCTATGAACAGCGTAAATTTTATTTTGCATCCAAATATAATACGTACAATGCCCATAATCAATTTTTGGAACAATGGCTCATGACAGGCATTGCCGGATTTTTAGCTTTCTTTTTATACCTGGCCATTTCCCTCATTCAAAGTATCAGAAACCGCCGGGTGTTTTATACGCTTTTTCTGGTGGTATTTACAGCCTTTTGCTTTACAGAATCAGTGCTGGAGGTGAGTAAAGGAGTTGTATGGTTTTCATTCTTTAATTCGATATTTGCGTTTTCAGACAGAGGTGAATAACATAACGGATTATTCTTTTTTTTAATTTGCAGCGTCTGAGTGATTGTTTAGAAATAATTTACCTGACGGAAACAGAAAGTTATATTGTTCATGTATGTTGCGGGTTCATTTAATAATCAGAGATTTTAGTACAAAAATTGAAAATGATATTTATTTTAGAATGAGGAGCATTGCTGTGTATTTTGTTTCATGAACAATCAATTTGAACATATTAACGCTTTTTTTGACAAAATATATATTGTTACTATCGCCCGTGCCACAGAGCGGCACGAAAAAATTAAACTGCATTTGCAAGGGCTCGATTATGAGTTTTTATACGGTGTAGACCGAAAAGATCTGATTGAAGAACAATTAATAAAAGACGGTATTTACAGTAAACAGCTGGCGCAAAAGCACCATCTCTGGAATCAGCCCATGCTTTCCGGTCAAATAGCCTGCTCCTGGAGCCATAAAAAAGTATATGAACTGCAGGTGAAGCATCAATACAACAGGGTGTTGATTTTGGAAGATGATGTGATTATACATCAGGTAGGAATTGATTTGTTTCCTGCGATGTTAAAAGAGCTTCCTGATGATTGGGAAATGCTCTATTTTGATTATCACAAACGAATAGATGATGACAACGCAGCTCGTTTGAGAAAAATTATCTACAATGTTCAGCATGTATTTGGACGCAATAACTGGACCCCGCATATGATCAAACATCTGTATGCAAAGCCTTTTTCTACACATCTTAAAAAAGCAGGCTATCATGAATATACCAGCGCTTATGCACTTACATTAACTGCTGCTCAAACATTGCTGAAACTTCAAACACCCATTTCATTTATTGCAGATAATTTATTAGGCTACGCTATTACCAATCAACTGGTAAAAGGATATTTAACAGTGCCACGCCTCTTTGAACAGGAAAGCCAGCAGGAAGGTGGCAATACCTTCTCGTACGTTTCAGATGAAAGTTAAGTTTATTTCTTACTGGTTTAAAATCTGTAAATTCATCGTTTCCTTTAAACTACTTGTATGAAAATTCTTTTTAAATATTTATTACCTTATAAATGGCTTGTATTACTAACCATTTTTCTTGCAGCTGTAAATATCGGCTTCTCATTATTTGACCCCATCATCTTTGGTAAGTTGATCAATCTGGCAAACGAACATCAATCCGTATCTGTATCAGATGTAAAGTATTCATGGGATGATTATCTTTTTATGAAAACATCCTACGTTAACAAGCTCGGAAAGAATGATACACTATACGGAATTGTTTGGCTGCTGCTGGCATCTATTTCAGTAGCCATGATAAGCAGAATAGCCAAAAACTTTCAGGATTATTTTTTAACCTATGTTATTCAGAAGTTTGGTGCTAAGGTTTTTACCGATGGATTAAAACATGCCATGAAACTCCCATATCAGGAGTTTGAAGACCAACGCAGCGGTGAAACACTCAGCATTCTCACAAAAGTGCGTACAGATGTAGAAAAGTTTATCAACTATTGTATAAATGTGTTACTGGGAATTGTGGTAGGTATTGCATTTGTATTTGTTTATGCAGCCGTTTTTATACACTGGAGTATTCCGCTTGCTTATCTGGCCGGTATTGCACTGCTTACGCTTATTACAAATGTTCTGAGTAAAAAAATTAAAACTATTCAGAAAAGAATTGTAGGTGAAACAACAGCATTGGCCGGCAGCACAACAGAATCGCTGCGTAATATTGAATTGGTGAAAAGCCTCGGACTTACTGATCAGGAAGTAGGCCGATTGAATAAAAATACATATAAAATTCTGGGGTTGGAACTTACAAAGGTGAAACGCATCCGAAGCATAAGTTTTTTACAGGGAACTTTTGTAAATACATTAAGACAGGTTATCCTTTTTATACTGATGTGGCTCATCTTTGGACGCATGATGGATGCAGGACAATTAGTAACCATGCAAATCTTTTCATTCTTTGTATTTGGACCTTTACAGGAAATCGGAAATATTTTACTTTCTTACCGTGAAGCTGAAGCATCACTCAACAACTTTAATAACCTGATGCAGAAGTTACCCGAGCCTACACCTGCTAATCCCAAACATTTAGGATCTATAGAAACATTAAAGTTTAGCAGTGTTACATTTAAGCATCATACAGGGGCGCATAATGCCATAACAAAAATTGACTTTGATGTAAAGATGGGTGAAACAGTTGCTTTTGTGGGCCCCAGCGGCAGTGGTAAAACTACATTGATGAAATTACTTGTGGGCTTGTATCGCCCGCAGGAAGGTACCATTCTCTACAACGGCATTGACGAAAACTCCATTGACTTTGAAGACCTGCGTAATCAGATTGGTTTTGTTACTCAGGACACACAACTTTTTAGCGGCACCATTAAAGAAAATTTAATGTTTGTTAATCCGCAGGCAACTGATGATGAATTGACTGATGTACTTAACAAAGCAAGCTGTCAACGCTTACTGGCACGGGCTGAAAATGGATTGGAAACCATGATAGGCGAAGGCGGTTTAAAATTAAGCGGTGGCGAAAAACAACGTTTGTCCATTGCCCGTGCATTACTGCGCAAGCCCAAACTGCTGATTTTTGATGAAGCTACCTCAGCATTGGATTCAATAACTGAAGAAGAGATTACGTCAACGATCCGTGATATATCATCTCACAAAACACAAATCACCATCCTGATTGCACATCGTTTGAGTACAATTATGCATGCAGATAAAATTTATGTGCTGGAAGGTGGCGAAGTGGTAGAAACAGGCACGCATCATGCACTGCTGGATGAAAAAGGACTGTACTATGCTATGTGGAGGCAGCAAATAGGCGAAAGGAGAAAAATAACAGCAACTGCATCGTAACCAATATCACATAAATCCATTATTACTCAGTTATCTTTGTTACAAAGTTTACTATGGCAGCATCACCTAACTATTTCTGGAGTATGTTTAGTATGCACTGCCCCCGGTGCAGAAGAGGAAAATTGTTTAAAGATTACAGTGCCTATAATTTTAAGCACACCTTTGACATGCATGAACAATGCAGCGTATGCAAACAGAAATTTGATATGGAGCCGGGCTTTTGGTACGGCACAGGTTATGTAAGTTATGCACTGGCCATTGCATTTTCTGTAGCCACATTCATTGCATGGTGGGTGCTCATTGGTATTTCAATCAATGATAACCGGGTGTTCTGGTGGCTGGGCATTAATGCACTCTTACTGCTGGTGTTACAGCCATGGTTGATGCGCCTGAGCCGGACGATTTATCTGTATTTTTTTGTGCGTTTTGATAAGGATTACAAATTACATGAACCGCAAAAATTTGATTATTAAGCCTCCTCTTCATCATCCACATCCAGAATACGTTTCAAGATATTTTTTTCCTTTATTTCCATATCACTCAACTCCAGATCAATTGCTTTGGTACTGCGGAAAATTTCAATTAACGAAAAAGTAAGAGAAAGCAACAGACTTAATAAACTGGCGGCAAATATGATTTTTGCTGCATGCTGGTGATTTTCAAAAATCAGATAAATGCAAACAATACAAAGTAAAAAACTAAGCACACCTGTAGCCTGCATATTTCTGATAAGACTGATGCGGGCACGCAAACTTTTAATTTGCCTTTTCAGCAGTTTGTTTTCCTCTTTTGTGTATTCATCATGAAGCTTACGTACTAAACTTGCCAATGCTAAAAAGCGATTGGTATAAGCCAGCATAAGCAACGTAATAGCCGGAAACAGTAAAGCAGGTGTATTGATGGAAAGTTCATTCATAAATTAAATGTACAACGCATTTTAACAATAAAGCCATCACGTTTAAGTGATGGCTTATAGTAAAATGAAAAGGCGTTTTATTGAATTCTTACGGGCATTGTTACCTCAATATCAGTTTCTCCTTTCGTTACAGGATCGCCGGAAGCTTTTTGGCCGGGCTTATGCTTTAATGTAATTTTTATGCTTCCTGTACCGGCTGCACCTGTAAGCCATGCTGAGGAAGTGCCCAGCGGTAAGCCTCTTGAATCATTATTTAAATTGTTTACAGTTAAGTTGCCTGTAGGTTCAAAATATACCTGATGATCATCAGCTTCACTTACAATTTCTCCGGTTTTATCTTCAGCAGGTGTTTTGCTCTCATCTAAAAATTGAAGTATACATTGATATGCAAATGAAGGTATCAGATTTATTTGATCAATAACAGGCGCATTGCCGCCCGGTCCATCTATATCTTTCCATGTAAATGTTTGAGGTGTACCACCACTTACGGGAGTTAAAACTACTTTTACGGTTGTGATGTTTTCTTCTTCATCATCATTTTTATCATCCTTCTTTTTACAACTTGTAATTACTATTCCGCTTAACAGAATTACAGCTAACAGATGCAAATGTTTCAATTTCATAACTTTTTTATTTTTACTTTTTAGTGTTTATGGTTTAAATCAAAAGGAATTTTTAAGCGAAGGGAAATATTACGTCCCATTTCATCGCTGAAATAACGGAACGCATTCATATAATCACGGTAAACAAGGTTTGTAAGATTGGTTACCGCCACAATCACGTTCCAGTTATTATGCTTTACTTTAAATTTTGTACCGGCTTCAAGGTTCAACAGAAAATACGCAGGCGGCGGCATGAGGTAATCTGATTGCTTTACACCTGTACCGGGCACTTCTATATTGCCTGTAACAGGCACCCGGTTTTGCCGCAGCACATATACACTGCTTATGCTGATGTACGTATCATTGAGCTTTTTTAAGTTGCTGAAATTGTATTGCACCTGTGCTTCATACCTGTCTGCCGGCATTTGAATCAGCCATTCACTGGTTCTTTTATTCCATGCTCTTAGTAATGAAGCTTTCACAGCCGTTGTCCAATGCGCATCTGCATTGTATTGTACGTTTACATCATAGCCGTGTAATCTGGCATCCGTTTGCGTGTATCTGAAACCGGGGAATGCACCACGAATGGTTAACTCAGGCGGGAAAGTGGGTTCTAAAAAAATAAAACCGTCAATTTGTTTTACATATGCACCCGCATCAATATCCCATTTGCTGTTATTGAAAATAAGATTGGCTGAGAGATTGTTAGAACGTTCAGGACTTAATCCGGCATTTCCCTTTTCTATTCTTGCAGCTCCATGATGCACACCATTTGCATACAATTCATTTACCTGCGGCGCCCGCCATGCAGTAGACACATTCATCATAAACTTGAGCGCCTGTGTAAATTTGTATACAATGCCGGCATTGGCTGAAAGATTATTGAACGATAAATCACGGTAGGTAAACTGGTTGTTATTATCGTTTGTATTAAAAATTTGTTTGCTGTCAAATCGTACACCAGCTTCAACATCTATTTTTTTGAGTGTGTATTTTTCAATCACAAATAAGCCAATGTTGGTTGATTGATAGTTGGGAATAAATAATCTTCTCACATAATTATTACTTTGATACAAAACAGAACTGCCAATGGTGCCTCTCCATTTGCCGGAATTAAAATGATCCCAAACCACTTCAGCAATACCTGTAGCAATATTCATACTTAACTGCGGCGCATCACTGCTGCTGGCAAAGCGTTTTTGATCGTATTCATCTCTGTTATTGTATTGTCCGCTCACAACTACATTTAACCGGCCAATGGAACCTGTATTTTTCCATGCTTTGAATTTGAGTAGCTGATGCTGCACCTGCTGATAGGGTCTTTCAATAGTGTACGTAAACCCAACATTTTTGATATAATCCGGCGGCTCCTTGCTTTGTATGGCAAACCATAAATCTGTAACATTTCCTATATGTGCACCGCTGAAAATGCCAAGCCTAGTATTAAACTGTGAGTAAAACAATTCCAGGCCTCTGTTCTTTTCCTTTAATGCCGCCGCTACTGAAAAATTAATTTCCTGTAATCCTGAGTTGGCAAGCCAATAGTCAGGTGTTCTGGCATTACCGCCTCTCTTGTACGTTCCCTGCACACGCCAGCTAAAGGCGGGATGTTTGGCACTATTCCCTTCCAGCATAGCAGATGCTACACCCATCCCGTTATTGCTGAAGGCATTGAAATTAAACTCACCACCTGTGCCCGGGTCTGTTCTCAATAACTTGGGTTCTACCAATATAACACCACCAATAGCATCACCACCATAACGCAAAGCCGAAGAGCCTTTGATTACTGAAATACGATTGGCAATAAATGGATCAATTTCCGGCGCATGCTCGCTGCCCCACTGCTGTGCTTCCTGCCGTACACCGTTATTAAGAATTAAAATACGCTGACTGTGTAAGCCATGTATTACAGGTTTATAAATATTCGTTCCAGTTTGCAATACACTTACACCACTGATGCGCTTGATGCTTTCTGCCAGGCTTAACCCTCTTGCAGATTCAAGCATTCGGCCCTTTATTTCGTTAGAAGCTGTGGTACTTGATGCCGATTGATTTCCGGTTACTACCACCTCGCCCAATTGAAATGCTGCGTGACTTACTTCTATATCTGTTTCAACATCTGTTTTTAAGTGAATGTGTTTTTCAACCGGTGTACAACCCGCATGGGTAACCTGTAATGTATATACACCTGCACATAAACCTTTAATGGTAAACTCACCTTTGCTGTTACTTTTTACCGTAAGCTTTAATTCTGTTATCGTAATACTGGCTTCTTCTAAATGCTCTTTTGTTTCAGCATCAGTGATGTGGCCGGATAGGCTAAGGGTACACTGAGCGGATGCAAATTGAACAGCAAACATTAAAACCAGTAATATGGACAGACGTAAAATCATTTGGACTGCAAATTTGCAACAAAGTTTCAAATTTCAAAAAACTATTTTAAAACTCCAAATCCGGTTTTTTAACGGTTTTGGAGTTTTGCTATAGCAGAATGCCTATAGTAAAATATTTTGGGATTTAGTAATTAAGTAAAACGAATCGAAATTAAAACACTTTGATTACCGCACCTTCAGCATTGATTTCACCTGTTGTGTTATACCGTTTTGAAAACGCATGTAATAGACACCTGCGGGCAAGCCATAGGAGTCAAATGTGGTTTGATACGTACCGGCCTGATACTCCCGGTCAATGGGCGTGCGAATAACTCTGCCCAATGCATCCATTATTTGAACTAAGGTATGACCACCTTTTGTTGTAAAACTGATGGTAGTGGTTTCAGTAAATGGATTGGGATAATTTTTTATTAATGTAATACCTGTTTCCCTGTAATCTACATTGGTAGTACCGCTGCAGGCATCGGGCGCTATTACAGGCAATTTCTGAAAGTTTTGCAGCATAATGGTTTGCAGCGTTGTATTATCTACACAAAACCAATCCTGCAGTACAGATGCATAAATACTTCTGAAATCGTATTGCATGGGTACATTATCATTTACTGTAGCGGCAGCAGGTATTGTTGGGTTTACACCCAGGATGCCGGGGTTTACTTTTTTGCCAAATAAAAACAAGGGGGCAGCAGCACCATGATCCGTGCCTACACTGGCATTTGATTTTACCCTGCGTCCAAACTCTGAAAACGTCATACCCATTACTCTGTCTTCAATACCCAAACCAATTAAATCATTTTGAAATGCTCTGATGGCATCACTCAATCGCTGCATGAGTGTGGCATGTGTACCTGTAGTAGTATCTGTATTGGTTTGTATGGAATGTGTATCAAATCCACCAAGACTTACCATGTATACACGAGTTTTTAAGCCGCCCTTTATCAATCTTGCTACAATCTTCAATTGATCTGCCAATGTATTATTAGCAGGATAAGTTCCCTGGGTAGGTACTGTATTGGCCGCAGCAACTATACGGGTTGAGTATTGATTGCTTTGCTGAGCTACTAAACGAACATATTTCAATGCATCACCTGCAGGAGTTGCAGGAGCCGGATCCTGAATGCCATTGATGAGGTTATAAAAATTGGTAGCACTTGTAATACTAATACCCATATTTACACTGGGGCCCTGAAAGGTGAGTGAAGTTGAAGAACCAATCTGAATGCCTAATGGATCAGGCATTTGCGTATTAGGATAACCTGCAGGATAGTTAGGGTATTGATCATTCAGGTACCTGCCGGCCCAGCCATTATTAATTTGTACATTGCTGTCAGAAGCACTCATCCATATATCTGTTGCACGAAAGTGTGAAAAGTTAGGGTTGGGATAACCTACTGAGTGTACCAATCTCACTTTTCCTTCGTTATACATGCTTTGTATTCCTCCCATGGAAGAATGTAAACCTGTAGCAGCAGTACCCGTTAATGTCAATACTCTGTTTTGCGGAATAGCGATATTGCTCCTTGCATTGAAATAGTTGGAATATTGATCCAGCGGTATTACTGTATTTAATCCATCATTACCACCGTTAAGCTGAATAATTACGAGCACACGGTCTGTTTCCACATAAGCATTGAGCATAGCGGCCATAATTGGATTATCGCCCAGTACTTTAAAACTCATGCCATCTACCAATGAGGGAAGGATAGCAGCGGGTATGGTATTTCTTAAAAAATCTTTACGTTTCATAACAGTAGTTTTCAGGATTGATAATGGATGTTATGCCAGTTGATATTCTGCCAGGTTCATAAAATATTTATACAAACCACGCAATCTTGTATTTACAATATTGAAATTAGCTGTAACAGGGCTGGAGATATATGCATTCCAGGCATTTGTCCAGTAATAATCCTGATCCTGACCCGTGAGCAGAAAATCTTTCTTCAATTGATCACGTGATGCCTGCGATAACTCAATTTGAAATATTACCTGCAATACATCAATTATTAATTGATTGGGATCGCTGGGGTTAGGTAATGTTTTGGTAAATTCAACAGCATCAATCCATATTTTTTTACCATTACGTGTATAACCGTTACCAATCATTATATCTGTAAACTGGTTACGTTTAGGTAAGGTATCAGTATTTATCCAGAGCTCATAGTATTGTGGTGTTTGATAATAGGCAGGCCAGCCGGCTACATTGGGTGGATCGCCTAAGTTTTGCCCAGTATTACTTCCAATTCCTAAAATGTAATTCCACATACCATAGGCATCAGCGTATTCAGTTACGGCATTGGGAAAAACAATATTCCATTCTCTGCATACTGCAATGATATGATCCAATGGCGATTTAATTTGTGAACCTTGATTGAGCACATCATAAAAATGTTCACTTTTCAGTAAGGCCGCTAGTGCCGGTTTAATTTCCCAGTTAGAGTTGCGGAAAATTTGAGCCAATGGTTGTATCACATTTATTTCAGTGGCTGCATCAATCTCATAATGTACAAAAAAGCGATAGAGTTTTTTGGCAATGAAAGTGGACACTTCTACTTGTTTGGCAAAAATCATATTGAGTAAATCATCCAGTTCCAAATCGCCTGCTGTTGCTCCTGTTCTTCCCGTTATTGTAAATGTATTGCCTCCCGTTCCATAAAAACTGGAAAAAACTTTGTTGTTGGAATCATGGCGGGAACTTGTAAAGTAAGGAGGGTAGGGAAGTCTGTCGTTATATACACGCCAGCCGGTAAGTACTCTGGCTGCTGCTTTTACATCTGCTTCTGTATAGTTGGGATTGTTTTCTTTACCCAGCGTAAATAATTCCTGTAGTTCACGTGCATAGTTTTCATCCGGGGCTGTAACGGTATTAAACCTTCCGTTAAGGTATATAAGCATGGCTGAGTCAATCGTAATTGCTCTTACCAGGCTTTTAAAATTTCCCAATGCATTTGTGCGGAGCAGATTTACATGATTATAATACATGTTGCCATTACCCACATCCACTGTTTCTGTTGCAAAGTGATTGTGCCAGAATAGCGTCATTTTTTCACGGATGCTTCTGTCGTGGTTGATTTGACAACCTATCCACCACTTTTTGAGCGATGAACGTCTTAATGCCTGAATTGTTCCATCTGTACTTACACTGTTAATCCACGTAGCACCTGCTGCTACATCATTATCAGGAACCAGAGCAGTAGTAGTTGTATATTCTTTTACAGGAGGCGATGGTAATGGATCAATTGGATTAAGCAACTCATCTACTGCCTCATCCATTGTTTTGCCGGCAAAATAATCTACATCAGCTATACGTGCCCCAAACATAGTACGCTTCAACAAATGAATGACTTCATTTCTTGTCCACGCTCCGGTATATGGCTGTAATCCTGAACTTGTTCTGCCCGCAGTTTTTTCTATAACTATGGGTTGGGATTTTCTTTTTGCAGTTAAAAACTCTCTTCTGTCCATAGAGTTCTGGTTTTAGGGTGATGGAAAACAGGAAATAAACCTACAAAATCTATGGCAAATCAACGCAAATACCCTGCCCTTATTTTAAAAATAAAAAGAGACAGCTATTTGCTGTCTCCTTGCTCAATATTTTCACTTATCCGGGTTAAGTAATATTCTCAATAATTCCTGCAATGCCTTGCCCGCCTCCAACGCATGCTGTAACAATACCATACTTCTTGTTCAGTCTTTTCATATCATGCGTAATTTGAATGGTAAGTTTTGCACCGGTACAACCAAGCGGATGACCCAATGCAATAGCACCGCCATTGATGTTAACCATATCAGGATTAAGATTGAGTTCACGCATCACCGCTAATCCCTGCGATGCAAATGCTTCATTTAGTTCAACTAAATCAATATCAGTTAAACGCATGCCGCTTTGCTTTAATACTTTCGGCACCGCTTCAACAGGACCAATACCCATGATGCGTGGATTAACTCCTGCCACAGCACAGTTCACCAAGCGGGCAATGGGTTTTAAATTGAGTTGTTTCACCATGCGCTCACTCATTACAATCACAAAAGCTGCACCATCGCTTGTTTGTGATGAGTTGCCGGCGGTAACAGTGCCATTCATGGCAAAAGCAGGTTTCAGTTTGGATAATGCATCAACATTGGTATCAGCACGCACCCCTTCATCTGTATCTACTACAAAATTTCTTTTTGCTTTTTTCCCTTTCGCATCTAAATACACTTCTTCAACTGTAATAGGAAGAATGCCACTTTTGAAATATCCGTTTTCAATAGCTGCTTTTGCTTTCATATGTGAATTGTAAGCAAATAAATCCTGGTCTTCACGACTTACATTAAAATCCTTTGCAACAGCTTCTGCTGTTAAACCCATGCTCAGGTAATAATCAGGTGCTTCCGTTGCAATGGAATATGCAGGTACTGTTTTCCAGCCCGCTGTGGGCACCATGCTCATGCTTTCCACACCGCCGGCAATAATGCATTCGGCCATACCCATTCTTATTTTGGAAGTAGCAATGGCAATGGTTTCCAAACCACTGGCACAATAACGGTTCACGGTCATGCCTGGCGCATGCTCACCCAAGGCACGAGCAGCAATAATGCGGCCCACCTGCAAACCCTGTTCAGCTTCCGGCACGGCATTGCCAACGATAACATCATCTACAAGCTTAGCATCTAATTGCGGTACAGAGGCCATCAATCCTTTAATTACGTCTATGGCTAAATCATCAGGACGTGTAAAGCGAAAACCTCCACGTTTTGATTTGGCAACGGCGGTGCGGTAACCGGCTACGATATATGCTTCCTGCATTGGTAATAAATTAAAGTTGATAGTTCATAGTTCATGGTTAAAGGCAAGTTGAATTCGCAATGAACTATGAACCATTTGCCAATAACCCGAATAGTTGTTTATGCAACTTTCCTGATTCAAAGTTAAGGAAGCGGCAGATTAGAAACCAAATTGCAGGCGTTAAAAAATTGCAGCGTTATCTTCGCAGCCGTTATGTACCAACTCATCCGTTCTGTTTTGTTTTTGTTTGATGCTGAAAAAGTGCACTACTTCGCTATGAATATGTTGAAGTTGCTGTGCGGTTTGAAATTTGCGAGAAGAATGGTTGCAGCATCGTTCAAACCAAAGGGAAATGCTCAATGCTCAATGTTCAATTTGAACTTTTCAAATCCGGTTGGATTAGCTGCAGGCTTTGATAAAAATGCAAAGTATTTAAGAGAACTGGAAGCGCTGGGTTTTGGTTTTGTTGAAATTGGAACGGTTACACCCAAGTCACAAGCTGGTAATGACAAACCAAGGTTGTTTCGTTTGCCTGCAGATAAAGCTATCATTAACCGTATGGGATTTAATAATGATGGAGTGAAAGCAGTAGCTGAAAGATTGAAAGAATGGAAACAAAAAGCCGATAGCCATAAGTCGGTAGTAATTAGTAATAACTCAGAACTAACTACTAACAACTATCGGCTGATTATTGGAGGAAACATCGGCAAAAATAAAATCACTCCCAATGAAGAGGCGTGGAAAGATTATGAAATCTGTTTTAATGAACTCTATGAATACGTAGATTATTTTGTAGTGAATGTGAGCAGCCCCAATACGCCCGGCCTGCGTGAATTACAGGAGAAGGAAAGCCTTCGAAAAATTTTAACGCATCTGCAAACATTACGTTCGCAAAAAATAAATTACAAACCCATTCTTTTAAAAATTGCACCGGATCTTACCAATGAACAATTGGATGATGTGATTGATTTGTCAACTGAAATTAAGTTGGATGGTTTAGTAGCAACAAACACTACCATCGGCCGTGAAGGACTCACGACTCACGCCTCACACCTTACGGCGATTGGTGCAGGTGGCTTGAGCGGTTTACCCGTTAAACAAAGAAGCACCGAAGTAGTGCATTATATTGCTAAAAAAGTAAACGGTACTATTCCCATCATTGCCAGCGGAGGAATTTTTACCGCTGCTGATGCAAAAGAAAAGCTGAAGGCAGGTGCATCATTGGTACAAGTGTGGACAGGGTTTATTTATGAAGGCCCGGCAATTGCTAAAAAGATTTGTAACAACCTCTAAACTGCATCCATAAGCAATCCTTTACTTTTGCATCTTTAATTCTTAACAACAGCATGGAACATTTATTTACGAGTGAAAGTATCATCAGCTTCTTTGTACTGGTAGTATTGGAGATTGTATTAGGTATTGATAATGTGATTTTTGTTTCGCTTACACTTAATCGCCTTAAAGAAGAGAAAGACAGAAATAAAGCACGTAAGTACTGGATGGTGCTGGGTATTTTGATGCGCAGCTTGCTATTGTTTGGTTTAAGCTGGTTGCTGGCACAAAAGGGAAAAAATTTATTTTCAATTGGTGAGAGAGGTTTTGACCTGGCAAGTTTGGTGATGCTGGCAGGAGGCTTGTTCCTCATCTATAAATCAGTAAAAGAAATTCATAATAAACTGGAAGGTGAAGATCCCAATGAAACCATTAAAGGACAAAAAGGAATTTCTTTTGGCGCTGCTGTTGGCCAGATTATGTTGATTGATGCTGTGTTTTCATTTGACAGCATCATTACCGCCGGTGGTACAGCCAAGCATGTGGAAATTATGATTGCAGCAGTGGTGATTGCAATGATCGTAATGTTCTTATTCAGTCCTGCCATTTCCTCTTTTGTACACAAGCATCCAACCATTAAAATGCTGGCCTTATCTTTTTTGGTGATGATAGGATTGAGTCTGGTAATTGAAGGATGGGACAGTGAAGCAGCGCATCAACTACATTTGAAAAATTACATCTACTTCGGTATGGCCTTTTCCTTTGGTGTGGAAATGCTTAACATGACCATGCGCAGCAAAGAGAAAAGACGGAGAGCCAAGCTGGTAAAACTGAATGAGCCGGTGCTGGAAGAAAAAGATGAAGGGTATAATGATATGGCGAGATAAATGAAATGTAAAAAACCTGGGCATCGCTCAGGTTTTTTTATGAAAACAAAGTAGGACTGTTTCCTCCATGCGGTGTTTTTCCCATATGTTCATAGGCTTTACCCGTTACTTCTCTGCCTCTTGGTGTGCGTTGCAAAAATCCCTCCTGTATTAAAAACGGTTCATATACTTCTTCCAGTGTGCCTGCTTCTTCACCAACAGCAGTTGCAATAGTGGTAATACCAACGGGGCCACCTTTAAATTTATCAATAATGGTTAGAAGAATTTTATTATCCATATCATCCAGTCCGTACTCATCCACATTCAATGCTTTTAATCCGTGTTGTGTTACACCCAAATCAATCACACCATTACCAAGCACCTGTGCAAAATCACGCATGCGGCGTAACAGTCCGTTGGCAATACGTGGTGTAGCACGGCTTCTACCTGCAATTTCTTTTGCAGCATCACTGGTGATTTTTACATTTAATATTCCTGATGCACGCTGCACAATTTTCTGCAACACATCTGCACTGTAATATTCCAATCTTGATTTAATAGCAAAACGTGAAAGCAAAGGTGCAGTTAACAAACCGCTTCTTGTGGTTGCACCAATTAATGTAAAGGGATTGAGATTGATTTGAATGCTTCTTGCATTGGGCCCCGTATCAATCATAATATCAATGCGGTAGTCTTCCATGGCTGCATACAAGTATTCTTCAACAACCGTGCTCAGCCGGTGTATTTCATCAATAAACAATACATCATTGGCTTCCAAACTGGTGAGCAATCCTGCAAGGTCGCCGGGCTTTTCAATCACTGGTCCACTGGTTTCTTTAATGTTTACACCCAATTCATTGGCCACAATTCTCGAAAGTGTTGTTTTGCCCAAGCCGGGCGGGCCGTGAAACAATACATGGTCCAAAGCTTCACCACGCATCTTCGCCGCTTTGATAAATATTTTTAAGTTGTCAATAATTTGCTGCTGACCAGAAAAATCTGCAATGTTCGATGGACGAATATTATTTTCAAATTCCTTATCAGCAGAAGTGAGAAACTCTTTATCACTATTTAAATTTGGATTTGGCATTGTACCGCAAATTAAACATTTTATCTGTCAGTTATTGATGGAGGGAATAACAGCATCATAAACGAAGGCGGAATTAAAACTTATAACTGTATCCAATTCTGAAAACCTGTGTTTCAAAATAATCAGTACTTACAAAACGAAAACCATTACCCCGAATATTTCTTTTTATTCGGAGTGTATTAAACAGGTCTGTACTGTTAATAAACAATTCTCCTTTACCTTTTTGAATTTGTTTTTTTAAACCTGCATCCACTGAAAAGCGGGAAGCAATTCTGCCCTGCGGAATTAAATCAGGTGCCAGGTAAACCGCCGTAAACTGTAATTCTGTTTTACGTGGCAAATGCACAAAACCATTCAGTTTGATGTTGCCCGAAGTGATTGATTCTTCAGGTGCACTGAAAACAGATGGTACAGGATATTGATTCTGCACCGTAAACGCATCAATTACTGACTGATAAACCGTTGCATTGGTGTTGAATGAAAAGGTTCTTGATATTTCTTTTTGAAAAATCAATTCAATTCCTTTGTTGGAGCTGTTGCCTGCATTTTGAAAAACCGTATAAATAAAAGTTTCAGGTGGCACAGTGGTGGCAATACGTGTAATGGTATTGTTTGTACTTCTGTAATACAACGCTGTATAAAAATATCCTTTCTTCAATGTAGTTTTGTATCCCAACTCAATATTATTTGTAAACTGAGGCTGTAATGCAGGATTGCCCACTTTAATAATTTCTGCATCATCATACTTTGGAAATATGCGTATGTCCACTTCATTTGGTCTGTCCACACGGCGGTTGTAAAACAGTGATACTTTATTGTGGTCATCTAACTTATAGGCCAACCTGATGTTTGGGAAAGGCTGCGTGTAATTATATCCATCACTTTCATAGGTGTTATGATTGGGATTTACAAAGTAATCTAAGTTTACATACTCTACACGTAAACCTGCTTCGGCTTCAAAATTTTTACTTTCATATACATAAGTTCCATACACAGCAGGAATAATTTCTCTGTAAGTAGCAGCTCCGCCAGCACCGGTATCCAACGGCGAATTTAATCCGGGCTTAAACTCCATATTGGTAGGGATGTCCCTGTATCGGAATTTGAAACCTGTTTCAAAGCGGCCACGTTTCAAAGGTTTTACGTAATCAAAATTAAAATCTGCCACATGCTCATCAGAAATTAATGCAAAAGAATCAAGCCCTGTAAATGAGGGAAGCGTATTGGTAAAAAAATATTTTTCATCTTCACGGTGAAAAGTGTAGTTAAAACCAACACGGTACAAATGACCCGGCTGTTGAAACCTATGTTCATACTGTGCAGTTGCTGCAACAGTTGTTTTCAACTCATCTTCTAAAAACTGCCAGAGACGCAACTGTTTTGAAAAATCTGTATTTAAAAATGGCTGGTCACCACGGTCAATAATTTTTTCAATTCCATACAAACCTGAAATGGTGAGGGAGTTTTTATTATTGATGTTCCAGTCAACGCCTGTTTTGTTATTGAGAAAATGGGTATTGCGGTTTCGTTTTGTTTGCTGACGGATAATAGTGCCATCGTCATAAAAGCGGTCAACAAATTCGTTCTTGTTTAATGTTTCAGTATACAACCAATCAGATTGCAGAAAGATATTTACTTTTTTCTTTCGGTAGTTTAAAGCGATTGAAGGATTAATCTTTGGTGTACGTTGGTATTGCGTACGGATGCCCGGCAGGTTTTCTTTCTTGATCCACATTGCACCAAGCCCTGTGGCCAAACTAACTTTGCCATTAAATCCCTCCTGTTTTGTTTTTTTATAGATGATGTTGATGATGCCTGCATTGCCGTTGGCATCATATTTTGAAGATGGGTTGTTGATAATTTCAATCCGCTCAATATTGGATGCAGGAAGATTATCCAATCCCGTTTGATTTCCAAAGCCTGTTATTGCTGTTTGTTTGCCATCAATCAACACCGCAACTTTATCACTTCCCCTCAGTTCCACTTTACCTTCCTGGTTTACAGTAATGCCGGGCAGGTTTTTTAATACCTGCAAAACAGAACCACCGCTTTGTGCAATATTATCAGCCACAGCAAAACTTTTCTTGTCCATCTTTTCATTTACTTCCTGAGGCTTACCGCTGATGGTAATTTCTTTTAATGAAACAGTATTTTGTTTCAACTCCAATACTCCCAAATCATAAAACTGATTGAGTGTGCCGATGATTAATTTTTGCTGAAGCGGAATAAATCCTGCACCCGATACCTGCAAAACATAAGTGCCGGGCTTAACATCTGACAATGTAAAACGTCCGTTTTCGCCGGAAATGGTTCCGCTTACAAAGCTGCTGTCTTTATCAGATTTCAAAGTAATGTTGGCAAAGCTGATGGATGTTTTATCTGAAGCATTTTTTAAAAGGCCTGAAACATTAGCAGAATTTGTTTGTGAATATGCTGTAAAAAAAAACAGCAAAACGCTTATATGAATGAAAAAGAATTTTAATACTTGGGTTTGCATAATTTATAGGAGGCAAATTTCTGTTATTTTACTTTTCAATAACTTATTATTTTATAAAAGAGGATGTTTTTAAAATATATTTGTACATACAAATAATCACTTTAACTTTGCATTGTGAAAGCAACAGACAGCCGATATTGCAAATGCATTTACTTCTCATCACAAGCAATGTCACGTAAAATTGAAAAGCTGGCATCGCAGGTATGGCGCAAAGTTGACTTATCGCCCAGTCATGCATATTTACTCATGATGGTGATAGAGCAACCGGGTTTGCAGCCAACAGCTATTGTGGAAGAGTTACTACTTACACCCAGTACCATTACGAGATTAATTGAAAAACTGGAAGAAAAAAAACTGGTAGTTCGTACCACTGATGGAAAAAATACTAACGTATATCCCACACCAAAAGCAAAAGAACTTTATCCCAATTTGCAGGAATGTGTAGATGAATTTTACAAAAGCTATTCATCCGTTTTAGGAAAAGAGGAGAGTGCTCAAATGGTGCAGCGTATGAATAAGATTACGGATAAACTGGCAGTATAAATTTTTTTACTCATCATTTGTATATACAAATATTACTAAATCATTCATCAATTTAAAAATCAAAACACATGAAGTATGTTCTCACAGGTGGCGCCGGCCACATCACGAAACCTTTGGCAGAAAAACTCCTTACTGACGGTCATGACGTAACGGTAATTGGAAGGGACGCCGCCAAACTGGAATCTCTTACTCATAAAGGTGCAACAGCTGCAGTTGGTTCTGTTGAAGATGTAAATTTTCTAACAAATGTTTTTGCAGGTGCTGATGCTTTGTATTTAATGATACCGCCCAACTTTGCTGTTACTGATTGGCTGGGTTATCAAAAGAAAGTAGCTGATTATTTTGTACAAGCCATTAAAGTCAATCAAATTAAAAAAGTAGTGGTGCTCAGCAGTATAGGTGCACACATGCGTAAAGGCGCAGGACCTGTAGATGGACTTGCCTACCTGGAGCAGCAACTGGAAGCAGCAGGAACGGATAATAAATTCTTACGTCCTTCTTATTTTTATTACAACCTCTTTTCACAAATTCCATTAATCAAAGGCATGGGTATAATGGGTGCCAATATGGGCAGCCCTGATACAAAATTGGTTTTAACGCACACCAGTGAAATTGCAGATGCAGCAGCCGAAGAATTATTGAGCTTGTCATTTACCGGCAGCACGGTACGTTATATTGCCAGTGATGAACGGAGTACTTTTGACATTGCAAATGTGCTGGGTAAAGCAATTGGTAAAGAAAATCTGCAATGGATTCCTTTCAGTGATGAACAAATGAAAGCCGGTTTATTACAGGCAGGCCTTGCTGAAGTATTTGCACAGGGATATACGGAAATGGGCATGGCCTTACGCAGTGGCGAAATGGAAGCTGATTACTGGAGCAACCGTCCTGCAAAAATTGGTACTATCAAACTGGAAGATTTTGCAAAAGAATTTGCAGCAGCATATAATAATTGATTATAAAAAAAGCAGGTTGTAAAAGTGCAGCCTGCTTTTTAACTTACAGCTGATAAAATCTTTAAAACAGTTCAACATGAAAATCGGAATTCTCGGCACAGGAGCAGTAGGACAAACCATCGGCTCCGCACTTATCAGTAAAGGTCACTCTGTTATGCTGGGCAGCAGAACAAAAGACAATGAAAAAGCAGTTACATGGACCGCATCAAACGGAACAAATGCAGGCAACGGAACATTTGCTGATGCTGCCGCTTTTGCTGAACTGATTTTTCTTTGTTTAAACGGAAGCGGAACAGTAGATGCATTAAAAAGTGCAGGAGCTGAAAATTTCAACGATAAGGTAGTGATTGATTTAACTAACCCTCTTGATTTCTCCAATGGGATGCCGCCATCCCTATTGCCGCAATACAGCAACACATGGAGCATGGGTGAAGAAATTCAAAAACAATTACCAACTGCACATGTAGTAAAAGCATTGAATACAGTAACAGCGAATTTAATGGTGGATGCCAACCGGGTAAACAATGGTACTCACAATTTATTTATTTGTGGCAATGATGCTGAGGCAAAAAACAAAGTGAAACATTTGCTTGCAGAAAACTTTAACTGGAAACCTGAATTGATTCTGGACTTGGGTGATATCAAATATGCCCGTATGACAGAAGCTATTGTTCCTTTTTGGGTAGCCGTAATGCAGACAGAAAAAACACCGATGTTTAATTACATGATTGTAACGTAAAATAGTTTTAGTAAGACCGGCTAAATAATAGGATAGTTCAGTTAGCTATTAATTTGAATGTAGCGCATAGGATGTTTGGTAATGTTAAATTGTATTTCAACACAACGTGTCCCGCCTGAGCGGGAGTAGTACATAGCTTCATCAGGGAACCTTCCGATTTCGGGCTGTCATCGAAATCGGGCTCCTTTTTTGGTTACTTTTTTGGAGAGGCAAAAAAGTGACAAAAGAATAGTAGATGTTCCAACTAACAAGACTGATCAATAAAGTAAGTATCACAAATACCTGTTCATCTTCAATATCAAATCCGGGTCCGGACAATTGTTTAAATAAAAATCTTTAGCACTCATTTTACACACACCGGGATAATCACCTTCCTTCAACTCTAAATCAATAATGATCTGAAAATGTAAATGCGGCGGCCAGTTTCCGTTTTCTTTTTCATGGCCAAAATGAGCAATCACTTCACCACGGTTTACATACTTACCGCTTTCCACTTTATGAATATCCTTTAAACTGATGTGCCCGTACAACGTGTAAAATGAATGTGTATCCAGTTGATGACTGAGAATCATCGTAGCACCATAATCACCAAAATGGTTGTTGTAACCCACACTGTGCACCATACCACCCATGAACGCATAAACAGGTGTACCAACAGGTCCCCAGATGTCAACACCCAAATGCAAACGCCGTGGTTCCATAGCGCCGCTCACACCTTCACCAAACTTCAGAGAAACGTTATCGCCAAACAAAGAACTGCGGCTATACACCGTTCTGTTCTCGGCATAACCACCAATGCCAAACTTTGCATTTGCTGCTTTTAGTTTATCATTTACATAAGCGCTGAATTTTTTGGTATCATCAATAATCTCACCTGTAAGTTCTTCATTGGCTGCCGTAAAATCCATCGCCAGCAGTTGGTCCCTTGCAGGATCGAAGTCTACTACAGGATAAAAATCATGTGCATAGCGGTTTAAAACTGATATAATCGGTTGCGGGTTCATACTTGTGTTTCCTTAACTTAGTCCGTTCGTATTCAGGTAATATTTAACTTTTTCAACTCAAATAACGTAAAAAAATGAAAAAGGTTTCATTGCTTTTTTTCGCTCTGCTCACTGTCATTGTATCTTTTGCTCAAAACAATCCCCTCTGGCTTCGTTATCCATCCATTTCACCTGATGGTAAAGAAATCGTTTTCAGCTTTAAAGGTGATCTGTACAAAGTGAATGCAGAGGGCGGCACCGCCACCCAGCTCACCATGCATGAGGCGCACGACTATCAACCCGTGTGGAGCCGTGATGGCAAAACCATCGCCTTTGCCAGTGACCGTTACGGCAACTTTGATGTGTTCACTATTTCATCAGGCGGCGGTGAAGCAAAACGCATCACCACCAACTCTGCCAATGATTATCCCTTTGACTTTAGTGTAGATAATAACAACATCATCTTCGGCAGCAACAGACATACGGTAAACACCAATGTACGTTTTCCTGCAGGCCGTTTGTTTCTGCAACTCTACACCGTTCCTGCAACAGGCGGCAGAAGTGTTTTATTGTCTGCTACAGGAATGGAACACGCACAATACAACAGCGATGGAAGCATGATTGTGTATCAGGACAGAAAAGGCACTGAAGATGCCTGGCGCAAACATCACACTTCCTCACTCACGAGAGATGTGTGGATCTATGATATCAAAGCCAACAGCTACACCAAATTCAGCAACTATGTGGGAGAAGACCGTGAACCTGTTTTCAGCAGTGACGATCAGTATGTGTATTATCTCTCCGAAAAAAACGGCGCACAGAATATTTACAAAGCACCCATCAAATTAAAAATTGCAGAACAGCAGTTGACCAATTTCAAAAACCATCCCGTGCGTCACCTCACCCGTGCAAAAGACAATACACTCTGCTTTACATGGAATGGTGAGATCTATACATTGAAGAATGATGGCGCTCCCAAAAAAGTAAACATCAACATCATTGGTGAAAGTAAAACCAATGAAGAACGCATTGTACCCGTTACTGCTACCAATGGTGATATTGCTGTTTCGCCCAATGGAAAAGAAGTGGCCATTGTGTTTCGTGGTGAAGTATTTGTAACGAGTGTGGAAGGTGGTATCACCAAACGCATCACCAATACACCGCAGCAGGAACGCATGGTGGAGTTTGGTGCTGATGGTAAAACTTTGTATTACTCCACAGAACGTAACGGGAGCTGGGATATTTATAAAACTTCCATCACACGTAAAGAAGAACCTTATTTCTATGCATCCACAGTGTTAAAAGAAGAAGCAGTAATAGCTACTGACAAAGAGGAATTTCAACCCGATATTTCACCTGATGGTAAAGAATTGGCTTACCTCGAAGATAGGAATGTAGTACGCATCATGAACCTTTCTACCAAAGCCGTGCGTACCATTTTACCCATGGGCAATAATTTTTCATACCGTGATGGCGACCAGTATTTTCAATGGAGTCCCGATAATAAATACATTTCCATCACCAGCAGTAAAGGACGTTATGGTTCAAGAGAAATTGTGATGTATAAAGCAGATGGCTCTGATAAAACAGGAACAGATATTACACGCAGCGGTTTCCAGGATGTCGGACAAATATTTGGCTTTGATGGTAAAGCCATCATTTGGGTTACTGATAAATATGGAAGAAAGTCTTTAGCGTATCAGGGCTCACGTGAGGTGGATATCATGATGGCTTTCTTTGAACAGGATGCCTTTGACCGTTTCCGTTTGAGTAAAGAAGAATATGCATTGCTCAAAGAAACAGAAGACAAAACCAAAAAAGACTCCGCACAAAAAGCAAAAGATTCCATTGCAAAGAAAAACTGGGCGCCCGATTTTGAACGCATTGATGATCGCAAAATCCGTCTCACCACCAACTCCATGAACCTCGGCAGTTTTACATTATCTGCCAATGGAGAAAAACTCTGGTACACGGCCACCAATGAACGCAATACGGATCTGTGGGAAATGAACACCCGCACCAAGGAAACAAAGATCTTAACAAGAGTGGGCAATGGTGCCGGCTTTACACCTTCGGCTGATGGTAAGGCACTCTTCATCATCAGTGAAAATGGTTTGTTGAAGTATGAAACCGAAAGCGGAAAGCAAACACCCATTACCATCCGCAGTGAAATGGTATTGAACACCGCCGGTGAACGTGCTTATATTTTTGAACACGCATGGCGACAGGTGAAAAAGAAATTTTATGTACCAGATTTACATGGTGTGGATTGGGAACTCATGAAAACAACTTATGCCAAATTCCTACCGCACATCAATAACAATTATGATTTCCAGGAACTGCTGAGTGAACTACTGGGCGAACTCAATGCCTCACACACAGGCGGGCGCTATTCACCACAAAACCCCAATGCTGATCAAACAGCATCACTCGGTTTGTTTTATGATGAGTTTGTTGGCGGTGATGGATTGAAGATTACAGAAGTGATCAAAGGTGGTCCGCTGGATATTGCCACCAGCAGAATCAAAGCAGGTATGACCCTTGAAAAAATAGATGGCGAGCCTGTTACGAACGGTGCCGACTGGGCTACACTGCTCAACCGCAAAGCAGGTCGCACGGTATTGCTCACCGTATTTGACCCTGCAAAAAATGAACGCTTTGATGAAAGCACCAAACCCATTACACCCGGTGCGGAACAAACCTTGTTGTACAACCGCTGGGTTACTAAAATGCGGGAGCTCGTTGATAAACTCAGTAACGGGCAGGTGGGTTATGTGCATGTGCAGGGCATGAATGATGGCAGTTACCGCACTGTGTATGAAGAAGTGCTGGGCCGTAATGCTGATAAAAAAGCGCTCATTGTAGATACCCGTTTCAATGGAGGCGGCTGGCTGCATGAAGACCTCAGTAATTTCCTCGCTGGTAAAAACTATATCACCTTTAAACCCTACGGACAAACGGCTGAAGGTGGTGAGCCGCAGGGCAAGTGGTACAAGCCCAGTTGCGTGCTCATGAGTGAAAGTAATTACAGTGATGCACACACGTTTCCGTATGCCTACCGTGCCAAAGGAATTGGTAAGCTCATTGGTATGCCTGTGCCCGGCACCAGTACCTCTGTGTGGTGGGAAACACAAATTGATCCCACGCTGGTATTTGGCATTCCCATGATTGGTAACTACGGTGTAAAAGAACAACGCCTGTTGGAAAATTTTCAACTGGAGCCCGATGTACGGGTGGAGCTGCCTTACAACCTATTCATCAACGGAAGAGATACGCAGATTGAGAAGGCGGTGGAGGAGATGTTGAAGGAGGTTGGGAAGAAGTAGGAAGTGAAAAGTATAAAGTAAAAAGTGAAAAGTGAAAAAGCGATGGTTGAAAGACTGTCGCTTTTTTTTGTTGAAGTATTTTTTTGGGGGCTGTGGGCTGATGTGCTTGTGGCAGCGGTTATCCGGCTGTTCGCTACAAGTCCTCGTTCCGCTTCGCTGCACTGTGGGCTTTTCGCTATCATCCGGCAGCCATTAAACTAATAAATGAATTAATTATTTTTTCATTTATCATCTCCTTATTACTTTTAAGTATATGATCAGAATAATACACCTTTCGGATTTTCATCTTGAAAAAGAAGAGCCATCTCTTGAAAAAGCAAATATCATTCAAGCATTAGTTAATGACTTAAAAAATCAAACGACGACCAACTCCATTCTTGTTTTCACTGGAGATTTAATTGATAAAGGAGGCGCTAACTTTTCTAATCAAGAGCAAGCTTTCAATAGTTTTGAAAAAGAATTTATCGAAGTAATTACAGATAACATACCTATTCTGAAAGGCCGTTTCTTTATCACTCCAGGGAATCATGATGTTTTTAGGGGGAAAATTGATATTTATTCTGAGGCAGGTCTAAAAGGAACACTAAATAACTCAAGTTCAGTTTCTACATTCATTAAAGATAACCGGCTGTCTTCTAGACATTTTGATCGATTGCAAAATTATAAGGATTGGGAACAAAATTTTTATAAAAAAAGCAGTTACGTAAGCTTGTCAAATTTTGATAACACATTCAGCGTAGAAATAGATAAGTATAAAGTAGGTATATCTTGTCTAAATTCTTCCTGGCTTTGTAAGGATGACAACGATAAAGAATCTTTAATATTAGGTAAAGAACAAATTGAAAGCTCCTTAAGTCAAATTAAAGACTGTCAAATTAAAATTGCACTTCTACATCACCCGTTAGAATTTATTACTGAATTTGACAGAGAAGATTGTAAGGCAGTTCTTTTTAAGTACTACAATATTCTTTTTACCGGTCATGTTCATGAACTGGGGTCATCATATACTCAAGATTTATATGGTGATATTTTTATTTCAATTGCTAACTCAACAATCGCAGATTCTCCAAAAGAAAGAAAATTTGCAAATGGATATACAATAATAGACTTGTATCCCAACGAAAAAATCATTGCACATTATAGGAAATATATTGAACAGCATAATGTATTTGTATCTAACACAGATATTGGGTCAGATATTGGAAGTAAGGAATTCCAAATTCTAAAAGATGCAAGCTTAGAACAATTTAGACGGAATAAAACCTTAATAGAAGGATTAGAGAGTAGGTATGTCGACAAACTAAACGAGGATATAATTATGGCAACTAGCCAAACAAATGCTAATTGCTCGATAGATGCGCTATTCGTTGAACCTACTATCCTAAATTATCCACAACGCTCTTTGGATGAAGCTGAAACTATACAATATAATCTTGAAAGTATCTTAAACTCTCCGAGTAATTTTCTTATTTATGGATTAAAAGAAAGCGGTAAAACTATTTTGTTAGATAAGTTATTTTTAGAATCAATAAAGAAATTTAATCAATTTGATCGAATTCCAGTTTTGCTAAAGTTTAGCGAAATAAAAAAAGGAAATTTATTGAAAATTTTAAGAGAGTATCTATCTATATCTAGCAACGAAATCCATGATTTTTTGAGTGAAAACAAACTTATAATCTTTATTGATGACATGCTTTTCAATGGGAAAGGAATAGCTCAACATGAAATATTAGGAGCCTTCCTCTCAGTTTATGAAAATGTAAAAGTTGTTGCTTGCTCAGATCAAATTTTGGAAAACATTATCCCGACAGACTATCTTGAGTACAATAAAATTTACAAGTTTGATATAGCATTTATACAAAACTTTAATAGCTCAGAAATTAAGCAGTTAGTATCAAAATGGTTTGCAGGAAGGGAAATCGATATGCAGGAAAATATGCAACGATTGATTAAAAGTTTTGTAGAGTTCGGCTTACCAAAGACACCATTATCAGTTACACTTTTTCTATGGATTTTCGAACGTCAGGAAAAACGCCCAATAAACAATTCAGTTCTAGTAGAAATGTTTGTTGAAAATTTACTTGAAAAAACTAAAATCGAAAATATTTATGCTGAAACATTTGACTTTAAAAACAAACAACGACTACTTTCCTTTATCGCAAAATTTATGAGAGATTCAGGTGATCCTGACCTCAGCTATTCAGTGGATTATGTTGATCTGTTAAATTACGTTAGGGATTATTTAAAGATTAGGTTTACTGGACAACCTCAAAAAGTATTAGATGACTTTATAAAAAGAGGGGTACTAACTTTTGAAGATGAAAACCTTGTTAGGTTCAAAGCGGCTTTTTTCTTCCACTATTTTCTTGCCTTGCATTTTGACTTTGATGCAGGATTTAAGAAACATGTTTTCAGTGATGACAACTATTTAAACTATACGGAGGAAATAAATTATTATACTGGATTACGTAGGGATGATATAGAAA
>CAYPBV010000009.1:37250-51375 GCA_964409025.1 uncultured Chitinophagaceae bacterium
ATATAGAAATACTAAAATTTACCCAAGAAACGTTGGATAAAGTATTTGGAGTTTTTAATTTGGATATTCAGAAAAATTTTGAAAAAGTAGATGATGTCTTGGAGCCTAAAGGAACGGGACCTTCATTGACATATGAAATAGGCGATGTAAAACAGGAAGACAAGTTAAATGAAGAAGAATTAGATAAAATTTATGATGACACTTTAACAAGCATTCCGGTGCAAAGAGAAATTCCTAAAAAAGATATTTCTAATAATAAAAAGGGAATTGACAGTGTTTTGAAACTGGCGGCAAATGTCCTTAAAAATTCAGAAGATATAGATGACTTTAATTCAAAGCAGGCAGCGTATGACAAAATTATATTGAGTTCAATCTCTTTTCTAATGCAATATAGAGATGCACTGATAAGGTATTTTGTAAAGTATAAAAAGAAACCTGAAGTATTACCAAAAAATATTGATTTTCATTTGTTTATTCAGGTAATGCCACTATTTCATCAAATTGTTATTTATGAATGGATGGGAAGTCAAAAACTACGACCGGTAATTTTAGAGAGAATCAATAATGACAAACAGACTCTTAATATTTCTGAGTTTGAAAAGGCATTATCTATTTTTATTTATAGCGATATTAAAGGTGCAAATTATCCTGAAATAGTACGAGACTTTGTAAAGTCAACTAGCTTCACATATCTAAAAGATCTTTCTTTTTTAAAAGTGCTATCCTATTTTCATTTAAGAAATAACTCGAAGGAATTGGATGAAATGTATTTGAAGACTCTTTCAGAAATAAGAGAGGATTTAGGCAGGCTGCAAAAAAATAGAAAAGACCAATTCAAAAAGCAGTTGATGGAACAAAAGAAAAAAGAGAGGTAATATTACCCCCTATTGGCGCAAGTGCCCCAGATTGCGCAAGTATGTAGAGGCCTGGCGCAAGAATGAGGCGTAAGCAACGTATGTTGGCTTCTACGCTGTTGTTGCTCGCCTGACCTATCAACAAATAAACGAGATTTCATTTCCCGGTTATTCTCTCGTCCTCCGGGAGGACAGCATTTTTTAACTTAATGGTAAATATGCTGTTCGTTGGTGGCAGGTATATCGTAACACCCCGGGCATTGTAAGTTTCAATTTGTTGTTGACATTTGCTTTTCACCCCAGGTTCTCATTTGATTAATGAATGGAATTAATTCTTTTCCTGTATCGGTAAGTGAGTATTCAACCTTCGGTGGAACTTCTAAATAAACTTTTCTTATAATCAGTTCATCGGCTTCCAATTCTTTGAGTGTTTGCGTCAGCATTTTTGGTGTGATACCTACCACTGCTCTTTTTAATTCCCCATATCTTAAAAAACCATCTCGCAGCATCCATAAAATCCGGCCCTTATACTTTCCACCTATTCGCTGGAACGCATAATCAACTGCACAATCTGCCTTTTTACTTTTATTCTTCATTTATTTCAAAATTTAAACTATTGATAATCAACAATACTATCGTTTTGGTATGTAGGCTACTTTATTGTATGTACTTGCTGTAAAGGTAATAAGCAGTTTTATTTGTATGAAATTTTAAATACAATAAATCAAAAGAATCAATGAATGTATTCATTAAAAAAGTGCTGCACTTTCCAATAACAAAAATTATTATCGGAATTGTTGTTCCTTTTTCGCTCTTTGTAGTAATTCAAAACTTTGTTTTAAAACCAATTTTTTTCAGCATTATTCAGGATAAAAGTATTGCTGTTCCAATTATTCATTTTATTTCCTTTCTGGTGTTACTGGCTGCGTATTACTTTTTATTTCGTTTTTATGATAAAAGAGAAATAACAGAGCTGTCCACAAAATTCTTTTTTAAAGAAATGTTTGGAGGATTTCTCTTTGGTTTTTTTGCCATTTCGTTGGTTATTTTCATTTTATACATATTAGGGTATTATCAGGCGTTTAGTATTTCAACAACGCACTACCCAATAAAATTTTTTACGTTTTTACTGTTTGCGGCCATAGTTGAAGACCTGTTTCATAGAGGGTTAATCGTTCGTATCTGTGAACATTGGTTAGGAACGCATCTAACCCTTGTCATTGCAATGTTAGTGGAGCTTCAACAACACTTCTTCAATCCGAATTTCAACCTGTTTAGTCATTTTCTTACGTTGGTTTGGGGCTTTACAATGGCAATGATGTTTATTTATACAAAAAGAATATGGCTGCCTTTTTTCTTCCATTTAGGTTGGAATTTTTCACAGCCTTTTTATGGCTCCAATCTTTCGGGGCTAAATGATATGGGCAGTATCATTCAATCAACATTCACCGGCCCTGAGCTGTTAACAGGTGGTGCAGTTGGAATTGAAGATTCCATTTTAACAGTTACTTTTTTATTGCTTATTGGAATCGTGTTTTATTATCGGGCCAGAAAAGAAGGCAAAATTGTAAGAGGCAAATTGTTTACAAGATGAATTTGAAAGATGCTTTTTTCAGTCTTGACAACTATTTCTCACCAACGATTATAGACGAAGTAAATGATCAATATAGTAAAGTTCCCTCCAACTGTTCCATGTATGGATACTGCTGTGGATAGAATGAGGCGTAAGCAAAGAAATTAGCTTCCGGCATCGGATCATTCAAAATCCATTTCCCACTGCTTTTTAAAATCGTTAAACATCAAAACTGGCTCAACAATTGCATAAATGCCTTGTTATAAAAAATAACACATCAAATCATATCTTAAACCGTGAAAACCATGCGTACAATTACCAACCGCAGTAACGGAACAATCAAGACCTTATTCTTCTTTGGCATTTCATGCATAATGTTATCAGCCTGTTCTAAAAAATCAGGCTCTTCAACAACTACAGCTCCGGAACCGCCTACCTTAACCGGCACACCTGAACTTACTACTACCACGGTTCTCAGCAATCAGGGCATTATCTGGGGTTTTGATGTATTACCCAATGGTAACCTGCTGTACTCTCAAAAAACAGGAACAATGCAATTGTACGATACCACAGCACGCAGCAACACAACGCTCACCGGGCTGCCTTCTAATATTTCAAGTGCAGGTCAGGGTGGTTTACTGGATGTAGCCGCAGCACCCGACTTTGCTACCACCGGCCGGGTGTATGTTACGTACAGCATTACAGGCGGCTTTTTGGTGCTGGCACGTTTTACCTTACAAGGCACGGCCGCTTCCAACTGGCAGGTGCTGGCCACAACAGAATCTGCTTCTACATGGAATGGACATTACGGAAGCCGTATTGCGTTTGGATCGGATGGCAAATTGTACTGGAGTGTGGGAGAAGGCGGCGGTGGTTCATTAGGTGGTGCATCCAGTCCACACCAAAACGGCCAGCGACTCAATACACTCTGGGGTAAAATTCATCGTATGAATCTTGATGGAACGGTACCAGCAGATAATCCTCTTCTTCCCAGACAATCCACACGTTCTACCATCTACAGTTATGGTATCCGCAATCCACAGGGATTGGCGTTTGAACCGGGCAGTGGCCGTTTGTTTGAGCATGAGCACGGACCCAGCGGCGGCTGTGAACTCAACCGCATTGAAGCAGGTAATAACTACGGATGGCCCTTGTACAGCAATGGGATTAACTACAATGGTACTACTATCAGTAACGGGCATAATGCTGCGGGTATTACCGCACCACTCAAAACATGGACACCGGCAATGGCACCCTCGGGGTTAACGTTTATCAATCACCCGTCGTTTAGAGACTGGAACGGCAATTTGCTGATGGGAAGCCTTGGCCGCCGTCATTTACTCATGATCAAAATGACCAATGGTGTACCGGGTGAAGAAACTGTTTTGCTCAACAATACAGGTCGTATCCGCAATGTAAAGATGGGTGCCGCCGGACGTGTTTATGTGAGCGTGGAAGATGGACGATTGCTGATGCTCACGGCAAAGTAAAAACGAAAGGCATGGGTTATTTAGTTTGTGGTTGGTATGCTGTACCAACCATTTTTGTTTTCATAGAACTGTTACAATAGGTAACGAAACTTTATGCTTTGATTATTTTCTACGCATTATTTTCTTCCGACTCAAATGGGGGATCTATTTCATCATCTGTCCAAAATATTTAACTTGTAATCAAACCCGCCATCATGACCAACCTCAAATTACTCCTGAACCTTGGTTTTATTAAGGAACTCATTCTTTCTTTTGTTCCTACATTCTTTGCCTATGTAGGTTTTATTGAGCAGATTTTTTTTACTGTTGAAGCAGTAGGTGTGAGCATTTTAATCTTTTTTATTCTTTTTATCATCCTTGTTGTAATTAAGATAAAAGAATACCAAAGCAGTGTTTCAAAAGCTTTGGCTAACGGGTATTATAAAAATTTTATGGAGAAGTTAACCGGCTTGCTGGCATCACGTGGCAACAATGAAATTACTTTTTACCTGCACAACGAAACTAAAACATTTACACCACAGCAGATTTCTGTTGAAGTGTATTTAGCCAATTCATACAGTGAACTCCTTGCCAAAGATGCTGCTGCCAAAAAAGAAGCACAGATTGTATACATTGACCGTGATGCCTACAACTATCCCTTTTATGTATGGGCTTCTGTTACCAATGACCGGTTGATGATTTATGATACGCCCCGCACTTTACTGGCCTTGAAAGATTATGTAGATCCCACGCTTGAAACCGAAGCAGAGCTGGATAAAGAAACCAAACCGTTTTACAAAGCGTTCAACAGGGAAATCAAAAAATGCTGGACCCGACTGGATAAACGGGGAATCTCTATAGCACTTCATGAATAAAGCATGCGGCAACTCATTGTTTGCAAACAGTGTGCAATTAAATATCTTAAATCGAAATGAGCGACAGCGTTTACCGTTATGCGAATGCACTTATTCCACTTCTCTCACTAATTCCTCCAGCCATTCCCTCAACACTTTATTTTTTTGCAGCAAAAAATGATAAGCTGTTTCGCTGCCTTTTGCTTTTAACAGAAATAATTCTTTTAATGATTTTTTAAGGGCCGGGTTTTGTTGCAGTGCTTTTTTATGCTGCAGGAGCAGTAATGCCCAATTCTGTAACGTGAACTCCAGCATCGGGTCATCAGCAGTATTTAATTTTACTATGGCTGCCAGTTCTTTTGCTTTATCTTTTTCAAATTTGCTTCTGTTGTTTTTGAACTTCTTTTGAAGTATGAAAGCATAAGCTAAACTCAAATCATTGGCATCAAACCGCACACTCTTTTTTTGAAGGAGTAATTCCATTTTTGTTCTGGCTAATTGCTTTAATACTGCAGCGGGGCTTCGATAAGCTTTGATGGTTTTTATTTTTTCTGCTTCGGCATTTGCTAATTGCAATTGTTTTTTTTCCATGGCACGAAAACCGGCATGATAATACACCCAGAACGCACCGGACTTGATACCGTCACTGTTCTTGCCACCAATCTGGTAAGGGTCTACCGTAAAACGTTTTAGTTTGTACACCTGTGCATGTACCTCCAGTATCTGCTGAAAAATGTATTGTGATTCGCCACCACGGTAAGCAGGGAAAATATTAAGACCAATCCGTCCGCTGTCAAACAACAACCAGCAACCGGCATATGCCACGGGCAAACCATTCTTAAAAACAGTATAACCCATATAACTGTCAATGGGATGACGACGCTCCGGAATCATTTCCATCAATGCAATGCTCAATCCTCTTGGTAATTGATAATAAGAAACAAATCTTGCATCTGTAAAACTGATGGGGTCTATCTCCCGGAGATGACGCACTAAGATCATCCGGCTGCAGGCAAGAACATCAGCAGCTTCTGCATCATTTAATTTGACTTTTACGGCTTTGGTAGCAGGTGAAAGTTTTGTTGGCTTGCGTAACAACTCTTTATGAAAATAAGGTTGTATCAATGATGCAGGTAAACCAATAGGCGTGGTGATTTGAATTTCAGTATTCGCACCCAAGGCCGTCCATAGTTCATCTTTCACTTCAGGTCTGGTGTTATTGTTATCAAACAAAGCAAGCAATCCATCCAAAATAGTTTCGCCGGCCGCTAAGTTCCGTTCTATCCATTCCTGCCAGGTAAAATAAGAGTCCTGTAAAATTTCTGATTCCAGTTTGGTCATCATAGCACAAACAATGGATTGCAGTTGTGCTTCGGGTGCTTCAAAGGAATCTATACGGATGCTATCAGGATATTGCTTACGCAGCCATTTGGTGATTTCAAAACCAAAAGCAGCACAGAGCTTTGTACCGGTGATGCCGGTGTTGTACAAACGGTATTGAATCGTTTCGTTTAATTGAATGTATAGTTGCAGCTCCTCCAGTTTTTGTTGCGCCAGTGTGTAAACTTGTTTGTTATCAGCATAGGCAATAAGAAACAGCAAGGTATCATGGTATAATTGAAGAGCTATTTTGCTTTTCAGGTTCTGTACATCAATAACATTAAGCAAATGAAGTTTACGGGCAGTTTCTTTTTGGCCAAAGGAGCGGCGTAAAGAAAACAGTTGTTGTACCGTTGCTGCAGTTTGATTCATGTGCCGGTGTAGTTGCTTCAGAAGTAAGATACTTTATTTTTTTACTGATGCTGCAGGGATGATCAAAATGTTTTGAGATTTATGATTCGTTTACAGGAATAAAATCTTTCTCCTTATCTTTCTTTAATAATTCTTTCACCATGCGTTCATCTGCTTTCACCTGTCTGCTCCTGCTGCTGGCAGGCGTTGTATTTTCACAGCAAACTACCTGGATTACCAATGTTACCATCGTTAATACCAAGGATGGTAAACTGCAACCTGCTCAAACCGTTGTGGTGCAGGGCGAAAAAATTATACAGGTAACTAAGTACAATATAAAAGCTAAACTGCCGGATAGTGTAAAAGTGGTGGATGGCACGGGTAAGTTCATTATGCCCGGTATGGTGGATGGGCATATTCATTTTTTCCAGAGTGGTGGTTTGTACACCCGGCCCGATGGTTTGAATTTGGGAAAGGTATATGCATATGAAAAAGATCAGCAGTGGATCAAAGACAATCACAATGATTTGATGCGTCGCTATCTGGCCTGCGGCATTACTACTGTTGCTGATGTGGGCGGTCCCATGAGTAACTATGATGTACGTAAAAAGAATAGCGAAAACAGTAACAGTCCGCTGGCATGGGTTACCGGCCCACTCATCTCAACGTATCAACCGCCCAATCTTGATAAGAAAGATCCGCCCATCATTAAAGTAAACAATGAAGAAGAAGCAAGAGAATTGGTGCGTAAACAAATTCCGTTTAAGCCCGACTTTATTAAGATATGGTATATCGTTAATGCCGGACAAAAAGCGGAGGCAACACTACCCATTGTAAAAGCTACCATTGACGAAAGTCATAAGAACGGATTAAAAGTATGTGTGCATGCAACCGAGTATGAAACAGCAAAGCTGGCCGTAGGCGCAGGTGCTGATATTCTGGTGCATAGTGTGGACGATCAAATACTGGATGATGCGTTTTTACAAGTGATGAAGCAGAAAAATATTACCTATATACCCACAGCTATTGTGGCAAAGAAATACCGTGAAGTGTTTACACAGCAACATGATATTACAACGCATGATTTAACGTATGCCCATCCCTTTATACTCAACCAGCTTCATGATTTAAAACATTTGAAAGTAAAAGATATTGGTTTTGATTATAAGGGTTATGCCAGGTCTGTAAAGCTTTATGATAAAACGGATACGATCATTTGGCAAAACATAAAGCGGGTGAGTGATTCAGGCATTAACATTGTTGCCGGTACCGACGCAGGGAATATCGGCACCATGCATGCTTCCAGTTTGTACACAGAATTAATGGTGATGCGTGCAAGTGGCATGAGCAATGCACAGGTATTGCGCTCCTGTACCTATAATGCAGCAGTGGGTTTTGGTAAACAAGCTGAAACAGGAACCATAGCGCCCAACAAACTGGCGAATTTTTTATTGCTGAGTAAAAATCCGTTCGACAGTCTGGCTTACATCAATGAATTTGAATATGTAATCAACCGTGGTAAGTGGATGAAGAAAGATACCATTCTGCCGGTAACACCTCAGTTGCTGGTAGATCAACAGCTGGCAGCATACAATGCAAGGGATATTGATGCGTTCTTAATTCCTTACAGTGATAGTGTGGAGCTCTATGAATATCCGGGAAAGTTGATGGGTAAGGGCAAAGAAGAAATGCGGAAAAGTTATGCAGGTATGTTTAAGCAGGTGACACAGTTGCATTGTGAGCTGGTAAACCGTATTGTTCAGGGTAATGTGATCATTGACCATGAAAGTGTGAGCGGCTTTGGTCCCAAACCACTAAGGGCTATTGCTATTTACACCATCACAAAAGGAAAAATTCAGAAGGTGGAGTTTATACAGTAAAAGGAGCGGAGTGTGATCGCTGTACTAATGGATTTGTTGATTGAACTTATTGGTGCAATAATAGAGAAGCATTGAACAGTTTTGCTGGCAAGCAGGAGTTCCCTTTATTTTGCAGCCTAATTATATACCATGAAACAAATCTGTTGGACCGTTTTAATGATCTCTGCCCTTGTAACTACCGCAACCGCACAGCAAAAGAAAAACACAGGTAAGCCGGTACGTTTTTTATTAGGTGGCGCATTAGAATTAGGAGGTGATAAAGTAGCCGAAGTTTTTTTCACCGATGGCAGTACACAAAACATAAAAGCAGGACAGGGTGGAACGGTTTATGCAGGTGCTCAGTTCCGGCTCAATCAAAAAGAAACCTTCTTTCTGCGCAGTAGTGTGGGTATTAAATATGTAACTACGAAAGCTGATAATGCACACATCCGCCTCACCCGTATTCCCCTGCAACTGACTGCCAATTATATATCACCTGATAAAATTCGGGTGGCTGCCGGGTTGGTAACGCACCAGGCCATCCGTTTAAACTTTGATGGTTTGGGAGAGAATGCTAAACTTACTTCATCTCCCGGTGTAATAGTTGAAGCCGGTTATGGTCCGGTGGCGCTTTCTTATACCTTCATGACGTATAAAGACAATGCCTCCCGTTCCTATTCGGCCAATGCTATTGGGTTAACTTTTTCAGGAGTGTTTTAAGCCGTTACAATTTATATAAACATTTTTCAAGCCTCATTCATATGTTATGAAATCACTGCTCATTGTTTTTCTTTTCGCTTGTCTTGGTGCTGTGGCACAAACAGAAGTGTACGTTTACGGATATTGGGTTAATGCAAATAATGATACCCTGTTGTGCAACATCAAGGTGGCCGGTAAAAAGAAACTAACCGGTTATGGCGGACTTGTAATCAAAACACCTGACGGAAAAGAGCAGGTATTCAGGGCTAAAGACAAGGAGGTACTTGCCTATGGATTCCGGTACAACGGTTTACAGTTTCATTACCGTTTTGTAGAAGTTAACAAAAACTATGAAAGCGGTTTCTTTCGCTTGATTGATGATGGCAAAAAGTACAAACTCTATGTGAACTATCTTACTGATTACAATAACGGCGTAGCGGTTACCCTGCCTCATTACGCCATCTTCAAACCCAATGGTGAATACAAAGACCTTACTACACATGTATTGGGAAACTGGAAGAAAAACCTGCGTGCCATCTTAAGTGATAACCCGGAGGCATTGCAGGAGCTGGAAACAATTAACCGGAAGGAAATAGAACAGTTTGTAAAAAAGCTGAACCGGACAGAATAAAACAGTACTCGGGTAACTAAGAAAAAATGAAAGCCATGCAACGTTCTTATAACTGTAACTGTTAGGTACTAAAAAACCGATGAACGTAAAATGCCTGCTGTTCACACTGCTTACCGTTGCGTTGCTCAGTTCCTGCGAAAAAGAAAATACAGGCAAAACCAAAACGGATGAATGTATTCCTGTACAAACCATTACTCCTGTAACGAATAAGCAGCAGGATCAACAGTTACTCAATCAACTATGGGATGATATTGCAGCGCTCTCCGGTTCATCTAACTGTCAGCGTTCCAGTGGCTGGGGCATCACGCCTGTGGGTTCCAAACCCTGCGGTGGCCCGTGGACTTATCTTGCCTACTGGCTTGAAACAGATGTAGATTGCCTGATGAAAAAAATTAAATACTACAATCAGCAACAAAGCATCTACAATACCAAATACGGAGTAGGATCCGACTGCAGCGTGCCGCCGGTGCCCAAAGCCGTAAGTTGTGAAAGCGGACTGCCTGTGTTTGTTTACTAGTTACTGCTCAAGCTTCTGTACTTATACTGGCAGTACGTACAATCGTTGTATTTTCATTGCATGAAAAAAACAGGAATACTCATCTTACTTTTTTACTCCATTATAGTGAGTGCTCATACTAAAAAACCTCTGCAGATAGGTGTTATTGGTTTAACACATACCCACGTACACTGGATTTTTAACAGTGAGCAGCGGGGTGATATCACTATCGCTGGTATAGTTGAAACCAATAAAGAGCTGGCACAGCGGTATGCTGCGCAATATAAATTTTCACTCACAAAAGTGTATGGAAGCATTGCAGAACTGGTGCGTGCACAAAAACCTGAAGCAGTTGCTGCCTTTGGTACCATAGCAGAACACCTGCAGGTGGTACAAGCCTGTGCACCGCTGGGTATTCATGTAATGGTGGAAAAGCCGCTTTCCATTTCATTGACGGAAGCAAAAGAAATGCAGCAGCTTGCAGCCAAACATAAGATTCACCTGCTGGTAAATTATGAAACAACCTGGTATCCTTCTGTTCATAAAGCACAAGAGCTGTTAAAAACGGATAGTATCGGTACACTTGTTCATCTTATTGTAAGAGATGGGCATCGTGGACCCAAAGAAATTGGCATCAATAAAGAATTTCTTGATTGGTTAACAGATCCTGTACAAAATGGTGGTGGTGCCATTACTGATTTTGGATGTTATGGCGCCAACATTGCTACATGGCTGTTAAAAGGAAAACGCCCGTTAACTGTAACGGCTGTAACACAGCAGTTGCAAAAACAAAACAATCCCCTGGTGGATGATGAAGCAACTATCATTCTTACATATGATAATTGCAAGGTAACCATACAACCCTCATGGAACTGGCCTATTGGCAGAAAGGATATGGAAGTGTATGGAAGAAAAGGTGTGATTTACGCAGATAACAAAAACGACCTGCGTATTCGTATGGCAAAAGGATATGATGGGTTTACTGAAACAGTTGTAAAGCTTCCTGATCTTTCAGCTCCTTTCCACGACCCGTTTAGTTATTTTGCGGCGGTGATACGAAATGAAATCACACTGCAGCCTTTTGATCTTTCTTCCTTTGAAAACAACTTCATTGTAATGGAAATACTGGATGCGGCACGAAAGTCGGCCATTGAAAAAAGAACCATTCAACTTCAATAATAAAAAAATCCCCAACATTATGCTGTTGGGGATGTATTAATCCCAGGTTAGCTTAAGCAATTTCGTGAGCAATCATCAGTTCCTCAAGAGGTATATCAATCATTTCAATCAGTTGTTCCTCCAGTATGTTTGCAAACGTATCAAAATAAACAATCACATCTTCACGTACATTACGCTGCAGCCAGCGAAAACCGCCGGGCAATCGTTCAAGTACTTTTTTATCTTCCAGGTATTCAAGGTTATGAATATCACTCGGCGTTAAACCAACTTGCTGAAGTTTGGTTATGAGTAAGCCTGCAGGTGCATCTGTAACACCACAGTAATCTTCAGCCAGTTCCGTCCATTCACCAATGCCGGTGTGCGCATATTGCAGAATTTCTTCTTTGCTCAGCCTTGTTACCACTTGTGTTAAGTTGCCACAGTTGCAGGCGCCATGGTTGCCCCATGCGTAATGTGCACCATTGCGCAAACGGTTTGCTGTTTCACGCAGTGCGTTGATGAGTGTAAGATTCGAAGTTGCCATCAATTAAAGTTCAGCAGATTCTTTTTTACAGAAACCTTTTGTTGAAACTTTAACATCCTCTGAAAATAAAACCTGTAAACACAACGTTTAAGAACCATACCAACCTTGCATGAAAACATTTTTTTACGCCTTCTTACTGCTGTTTTTTTCAACTGCCTTACATGCACAAATGATTACAGGTGTGTGGAAGGGAAAAATAGCTAATGGCATCCGCTCACAAAAACTGGAACTCAAACTGGTGCAGAAGGGCGACAGTATTGTTGGTACTTCTTACTACTACGAAAGTGCAACTAATTACAGACGCTACAGCGTAAAAGGGTATTTCAACAGCCAAACAAATGAAGTGATTTGGTGGGATGATGTGTTGATAGAACAGGTAGTGCCCGGATTTCGGGTGTTGAGTCCCAATGAAATACCTTTATTGACGGAAGCGGATTTTAATTGCCCGGGCGAAGGCATTATGAAACTCGATGGCAAAGCTGTGAGTAAAGAAAATGAAAAAGCAAAAGGTGAAGTGCATTTAGATAAAGTGGGGCAACCGCAATTCAATGATGAGTGGAATTGGGTGATTGAAAATTATACTTTTGGTGCCAACGACCCTGAAATTATTGACAGCATTGCCAAACTTCATCAACCTGTACAAGAGCCCGTTGTTACCGCTGGCCCGCCACTCAAACCTCAACGTGATGAACCAAAACCTGTAACAGAACTGACAGTTATCCAACAACAACCTGCACCAACTATACAAAAAGCAGAGACACCAATATCCACATTTCCACAAGGTAAACCACCAGCTATTGAAGAAAAATTTATTCAGCGTAAAAAAGTTTTAACTACTGAATTGCCATTGGAAGGTGATACCATTGAAATTCATTTCTACGATAATGCAGAAATTGACGGCGACAGTATTTCACTCTTTATGAATAATAAACTTGTGTTTGAACATGTAAGGCTGAGTGATAAACCTTACATCGTAAAATTTGCAGTAAATGAATTAACCGAAAACAATGAGTTGGTTATGGTAGCAGAAAACCTTGGCGCTATTCCGCCCAATACCTCTTACATGATTGCTTATATCAATAAACAACGCTACACAGCCAACCTGGAAAGTACAGAGGGGAGCAGTGCGATGATACGGTTCATCAGAAAAAATGAAAAGTAAAAATCGAAAGTGGAAAATCACTTCCGGTTTTTTTAGAACTTACTTTTTAGTTTCACCTACCTGGTACTCCTTCAAATGACGATAGATTAGACCACCGTTTTCAACAGCTATTAATCGTAATTCCATAAACGTACTGTCTGCATCATAAAAACCTACAATACAACTCATGGGGTTAGGACCTTTCTTTAAACCTGGTTTGGGCATAAAGCCAAGGTTAGGATATGAAAATATCTTTTCTCCATTGTTTCCATTGTAAGAAAACTTCACTTCATACTTAAGTGATTCTTTCTGCTCAAACAACTCAACTTTGAGTGTATTGGTGGAGTCATCGTTGCTTGTTGATTCTGTATACGTCATTACCGCACCTGATTTTACCGTAGTACGTTCTTTTGTGTAAGGCTCTGTTTTGCCGGTTTCATTATTACAGGCAATAAAGCTGATAGTAAATAGTAAAATAATTAATTGTTTCATCTTTAGTGTTTGAGTTAATTAAATAACAACATTAATCATTTTGTTTTTTACATAAATGATTTTCTTCGGCTCCTTGCCTTCCAGCCATTTTTGCACCACTTCATCCTTGAGCACAATCGCTTTCACTTCATCTTCTGTAATATCAAGCGGTAGAGTAAGCTCACTTCTTGTTTTGCCGTTGATGGCCACGGGGTAGGCTTTGGATGATTCTTTGATGTACTTTTCTTCAAATTGGGGGAAGCTGGCATCCAAAACAGAGCCACTGTTGCCCAATGCACTCCACAACTCTTCACTCACATGCGGTGCATAAGGTGTTAAGAGAATGAGCAACTGTTCCAGTATTTCTTTTTTGTTGCATTTTAAATCGCTGAGTTCATTTACGCAGATCATGAAGGTGCTCACGCCGGTATTGAAACTGAAACGCTCGGTATCTTCTTCAATCTTCTTGATAGTTTTGTGTAATACTTTCAATTCGGCATCAGTGGCTTTGTCTTCATTCCACACCTTACCCTTTACATCATCATAAAACAAACGCCATAATTTTTTAAGGAAACGATGGACGCCTTCAATTCCTTTTGTATCCCATGGTTTACTGATTTCTACCGGGCCAAGAAACATTTCATA
>CAYPBV010000010.1:0-46516 GCA_964409025.1 uncultured Chitinophagaceae bacterium
GAATCACTCTGAAGTAATAATATACACTGATAGCAGCCATCAGCACGGCAAAAATTACCAGCCATAAATAGGTTCCTGTTTTTACCGCCGCAGCCAGTACAAAATACTTGGCAAAAAATCCGGCTGTTAACGGAATACCTGCCAGTGAAAGCAGACATACTGTCAACACAAATGCAACAAAAGGTTCTTTCTTCGCCAGAGCATTAAAGCCATCAAACGTAAAATCTTTCATCTTTACCAAAACAGAAAAAATACCGATAGTAGCCAAACAATAAGCTGCAGCATACAACAACATACCCTGCTTGGCAAAATCATTTCCGGCAAATACAGCAAACATCATAAAGCCTGCCTGTGCTATACTGGAATAAGCCAGCATACGTTTTACACTTTGCTGAAATACAGCTGTAATATTTCCAATAAGGAGTGTTAAAGCCGTAATAACAGCTACACTTAGCTGCCACTCATTGTAATTTGCATAGAATGGTCCGCTGAACAAATTGAGAAAACCAACAAATAAAGCAACCTTTACAATGGTAGCCATAAAAGAGGTAAATACCGTAGGGGCTCCGTCATATACATCAGGCGTCCAGAAATGAAAAGGTGCTGCAGATACTTTAAACGACAATGCTATTAATACAAATACAATTCCGATTATCAAAAACGGACGCAACTGATCATTAGAAGCAAGTACTAAACTCTCCAGTCTGAAAGAACCTGTACCACCGTAGATAAATGCAATACCCAGCAAAAAGATACCGGTTGAAAAAGCACCCATCAGGAAATATTTCAATGCGGCTTCATTACTTTTTAAGTTACGCTTATCAGACCCGGTTAAAATATACAGCGGAATAGAAATAATTTCAATACCGATAAAGAGAATGAGCAGGTTATTATAAAGGGCCACCAATCCCACACCACACATAATAAAAAAGATCAATGCATAATATTCATACGGATGATTACCTACTTCAATGATATGCTTATTACTGAGCAATAAATAGATGAGTAAAGAACCGACTGCTACTGTAAGAAACAATAAACTAAAACGATCAAAAGACAGCATACCGCCAAAATCACTATTGATAATCAAAATGCCGTTTAAATCAAGAATATTGGCAATGAGCAATACCACAACGCCCAGTAAGGCAATGATTTTAGATGTGGCTTTATTACTGATGAATAAACCACTGAACATCATAATTACACCCCATATTGCCGAAAGTAAAATCAGATTCATCGTTTCTTCTCTTTGCTGAAAAAATTAATTTACGTACTGCTGATTATTTATAAATACCCAATACTGTTGTTACTGTGTCATTCATCAATGCAAACACGGGCTTGGGAAATACACCCATGATAAAAATAGCCACTACAATAACACTCAATCCTATCTTAGGCATCCAACCAATATCTATGGCACCTGCAGTTGTTGCATTGCTTTCGCCATAAAATACTTTTTGGATCATCTTCAGCGTATAAACAGCACTCAGGATAATGCTCAATCCGCCTGCAGCCGCATACCACATATTAAACTGGAATAAGCCGTTAAACATTAAGAACTCACCAATGAATGCATTGGTAAGCGGTAATGCTACATTTGCCAATGCAACAATTACCAGCATAATGGTAAGCACCGGTGCTTTTTGTGCAATACCACCCAGCTCACTCATTTTACGTGTACCAAACTGCTGTTCTATTAAATCCACTACTATCCACATACCCAGCACATTCACACCATGACTAAAGAACTGGATTATGGCACCTTCCAATCCACTCTGGTTGTTTACAAACAAAGCAGCACTCATTAAACCAATATGTGCAATGGATGAATACGCTACCAAACGCTTGATATCATCCTGCTGCATAGCAAGGATACTGGCATACACCATTCCGATGACGCTTAAACCAATCACAACATTATCAAACTGAATCGCCGCTGCGGGAAACAAAGGAATCAACCAACGTACCACTGCAAACAAACCCATCTTCACCATTAAAGCACTCAAGACCATGGTAACTGCTGTGGGTGATTCTTCATACGCATCCGGCTGCCAGGTATGAAACGGAAATACCGGCATCTTAACAGCAAAAGCTATAAAGAACAACCAGAACAACCAACTCTGCTGCGCTGTAGTAAGTTTTACATCATACAATGCCTGTAATGCAAAAGACAGATCCGGTGTTTGAAAATATAAATACAATAAACCCACCAGCATTAAGAGTGAACCTACAAATGTGTAAATGAAGAATTTAAAAGTAACAGCAATTCTTCTTTCGCCACCCCATTTAGAACAGAGAAAATAAACAGGTATCAGCGCCAACTCCCAGAAGAAATAAAACAACAAACCATCAGCCGCTACAAACACGCCCAAAATACCGGCCTGCGCCAGTAACATTAAGCCATAAAAACTATGCGGCGATTTATACTGATTATTTGAAGTAGAAATAAAGATAACCGGATATGCAAGTGTGGTGAGCAGGCAAAGAATTAAACTCATACCATCCATCTTTAATGCAAAAGAGGAACCCAGTTGCGGTAACCATGCTGCATCAAAATGCATTGCGGTATCAGCTTTAGTAACTAATGCCGTAATCATCAAACCCAGATTGGCAGCGGCTATAAACATGCTTAGCGATTTTGCAGCCTTTTCTCCTTTTACAAAGAATAAACCTATACCGCCAATCAACGGAATCAATATCAACAATAATGCTATCATAAACAGTTCAATCTAAAATCAAATAAAAATGATCAAAACAAAAAACAACAAAATACCCAGCACCATCCACAACACATATGTACCCACCTGACCGCTTTGTAATAAACGAAGTTGACGGCTGCCCCACTGTATGGTTTTGCCGGTGCCATTGACAATACCATCAATACCACTCTTTTCAATAAACTTATTGCTTATAGCACCCAATCCATTCAATGGCTTACTGATGATGGCTTCATACAATTCATCCACATACCATTTATTGGCGAGTGTTTTGCCAAAACCTGTTGCATCACCTGTTTCAGGTTTTTTGCTGTAACGTGTCCATGCAAACACAATTGCAATTAAGATGGCAGTAATACTCACACCTAAGAGCATGTACTCTGTTGAATGATCAATTTGGTGAGCTTCCTGCACTTTATATGACTCAGCAAATACAGGCCCTAAGTAATGTTCCAGCTTATGTGCGTCATGAGCAAACAATTCAGGGATACCAACAAAGCCTGCAACAGCAGCTAAGAAAGCAAGTACTATTAAAGGCAATGTCATTTGCCAGGGGCTTTCATGCAGGTGATGCTCCTGCTCATGTGTACCACGGAAACTTCCTTTGAAAGTCATAGCATATAAACGGAACATGTAAAAAGCCGTCAACAATGCGCCACCTAATCCAATCCAATAGAGTAATGGATTTGTGCCATAAGCATGAATCAATATTTCATCTTTTGAAAAGAAACCACTGAACGGAGGAATACCTGCAATGGCTATACATCCAATTAAAAATGTAATATGTGTGATGGGTAGTTTCTTTGCCAGCCCACCCATTTTACGGATATCCTGCTCATGATGCATGGCATGTATTACACTACCTGCACCAAGGAATAATAATGCTTTGAAGAACGCATGCGTCATCACATGAAATACAGCACCCGTATAAGCACCCACACCCAAACCAAGGAACATATAACCAAGCTGACTTACTGTAGAATAAGCCAATACTTTTTTAATATCATTTTGTTTGATAGCAATGGTTGCAGCAAGGATAGCCGTTGCCAAACCAATTACTGCAACCACGGTTTGTGATACCGGGGCAAGTGTATATAAAATATTGCTACGTGCAATCATGTAAATACCGGCAGTTACCATGGTTGCAGCATGGATGAGTGCAGATACCGGTGTAGGACCCGCCATCGCATCGGGCAACCAGGTATAAAGAGGAATTTGTGCACTCTTACCCGTTGCACCTACAAAGAGTAATAGAGTAATAATGGTGAGAATGGTGGCACCACTGCTCATAGTAGCAGCTTGTGAAAACACTTCACCATAAGTAAGTGAACCAAACTGTTGAATGATAAAAAATAAGCCGAGCAGAAAACCTAAATCGCCAATACGGTTCATTACAAATGCTTTGCGGGCTGCATTGCCATAGTCTTTGTTCTTAAACCAGTAACCAATTAACAAATAGGAACAAAGACCTACGCCTTCCCAGCCAATGAACATGATAAGATAGTTTGCACCCAGCACCAGTAACAACATGCTGAACACAAAAAGATTCAAATAAGCGAAATAGCGGGCAAAATGATGGGGCTCTTCCTCATGCATATAAGCAGTAGAATACAGGTGAATGAGAAAACCCACACCGGTAATAATCATCAGAAAAAGTGCCGACAACCGATCCACTAAAAACTCAAAAGGAATATTGAGATTGCCTGCCTGTATAAAATCAAACAAACGAACTGTAATAGGATCGCCTTCAGCTCTTGTTGCATTAAAGATGAGCGCACTCACAACAAAAGAAGCCAGCACCATGCCGCTGCCAATCATTCCGCTCAGCGATTTGCTCAGTTGTTTTCTTCCCAATCCATTAATTAAAAAACCAATCAATGGAAATAAAGGAACTAAATAAACGTAATCAATAATACTCTTCATAAAAATTTAAGTACGAGGTACGAAGTGAGAAGTACGTAGTTTGTACTTCGTAGTTCGTACTTGTTTCTTTAATGTTTCAGTCTGTTCAAAAAATTGACATCCACACTGTGAATGTTGCGGTACATCATTACAATAATGGCCAGCCCCACACTCACTTCAGCTGCAGCCACCACCATAATAAAAAATACAAACACCTGGGCATCTGTACCAATAGATGCAAAGGGATTAAATGCAGCTACATTGTTATAATGCATTTTGCTGAATGCCACCAGCAGTAAGTTTACTGCATTAAGCATCAGCTCTACACACATAAAAATGATAATAGCATTACGGCGTGTTAATACACCCGCAACTCCTATGGAAAACAATGCAACTGCAAGAATAATATAATAGTTAATTGGCATAGGCCCCTCCTGTCCTCCCCTTTGAGGAGGAAAAAAATGAAACAGTTTAATTAAAAAAGAACAATTTAAAAATTTTGCGCTCCAAACTCCTTCCCTTGGGAAAGGCTGGGATGGGCTTCTAATCCCCCTTCTTACCTATCACCACAGCACCTACCATAGCACTTAAAAATAACACACTCGCTATTTCAAAAGGTAACACATAATCTGTAAACAACACCGTTCCCAAACGACGAATCAAACCGGTGGGACCGGAAAGATTTGCTACCATCGCTGTTTGTGCACCCTGCGTATCAACCTGGCGTAATGCAGCTACAAATACTAATAACAAACAACCACCTGCTACCGCACCTGCAATTTTTAACCAGGTATTTTTCTGCGGTTCATTGTCTGCGTTCAAATTCATGAGCATGATCACAAACAGGAACAACACCATAATAGCACCTGCATAAACAATGATATTTACAATAGCAAGAAACTGTGCATTCAATAAAATGTAGTGCCCGCTTATGGCAAAGAATACCACAATCAACCAAAGTACACTGTACACAGGATTTTTATTGGTTACCATCATTAATGCTGCTCCCAATGCCAGTGCACTTAAAAAGTAAAATAGAATTTCAGTAATAGTAATACTCATAAACATTTTAAGTACGAGGTACGAATCAGAAGTAACTGGTTGGTACTTCGTAGTTCGCACTTCTGTATTTTTAATTCTCTTGTTTCGCTTTGGCTTTACGTTCTTCTACCAATCCTTTTGCTTTGGCAAATCCTTCCGGATCATTTTTCGGATGCGGAATTACCAGATTATCTTTACCATATATAAAACTCTGACGACTGTAATTAGCAGGCGCAAATGTCTCCGTTAAATAAATCGCATCTTTAGGACAAGCCTCTTCACACAATCCGCAGAAGATACAACGCAGCATGTTGATTTCATACTTGGCTGCATATTTTTCTTCACGGTACAAATGTTCTTCGCCGGGCAAACGTTCTGCAGCGTCCATGGTTATTGCTTCTGCCGGACAAGCTACAGCACACAAACCACAGGCGGTACAGTTTTCTCTTCCTTCTTCATCACGGTTCAAAATATGCAAACCTCGAAACACAGGGCTGAACGGGCGTTTCTCCTCAGGGTAATTAATCGTTGCCTTCTTTTTAAAAATATGGCTGAACGTAATACCCATTCCTTTGGCAATGGCAGGGATATACATCTTCTCCCAAATGCTCATTGGCCTTCTGTCAACCGGTTTTGCTTTGCTTGTTAATTGCATTTACGTTTATTATAAAATTTCAAAAGAATGTTATTTATTCAAAAATAAAATCAACGCAGCAGTGATTAACATATTCACCAGTGCAATCGGAATCAATCCTTTCCATCCTAAATTCATTAATTGGTCATAACGGAAACGTGGAATGGTCCAGCGTACCCACATGAACACAAATATGAAGAACAGGATTTTGGCAAATAAAGCCAACGCTCCCAGACCTGCTGCAAGATTTACATTTAATGTACTCTCATCTACAAACGGAATATCATAACCGCCAAAATACAAGGTAGCAATGATAGCACTGCTGATGAACATATTGATGTATTCAGCAAACAAATAAAAGCCCAGCTTCATACTGGAATATTCAGATGTATAACCACCAATCAATTCATTCTCTGCTTCCGCTAAATCAAAAGGCGTTCTGTTACACTCAGCAAAAGCACAAACCAAGAATACAAGAAATCCAACAGGCTGAATTAACACATTCCAATAACCCTGTTGCTGCAACTGTACCATTTCCTTTAAACTGGGTGTACCGGTGTACATAATGAGTGCAATCAATGCCAAACCCATCGCCAGTTCATAAGAAATCATTTGTGACGCAGCACGCAATCCACCTAACAAACTAAACTTGTTGTTACTGGCCCATGCACCAATCATAATTCCATATACACCCAAACTCACCACACCAAACACATACAGGATACCAATATTTACATCTGTAATCTGCAAACTGATGGTTCTGCCAAATGCTTCCATCTTATCACCCCATGGAATCACAGCACTGGTTAACATGGCTGTAATCATGGCTAACGATGGGCCGAGGATGAATAAAAATTTATTAGAGAACGCAGGAATAATTTCTTCTTTGAAAAACAATTTCAATCCGTCGGCCATGGGTTGCAACAAACCAAACGGACCTGCACGGTTAGGACCACGTCTGTCCTGCATTACAGCAGCCACCTTACGCTCCATGTAAGTCGTGTACATCGCAATCACCAATGAAATGGAGATAATGAACCCGATAAACAAAAACTTTTCGAGTACAAAAGCCCAGTCAACCTGTAATAAAATAGTATTCATTAATTTCCTTTCTTCAATTGTTTAAATACTTCTGAAGTAGCCGGTCCATCCAACTCACTTAACTCCACCTGGTTTACTTCACTTACATCTTTAATATTCATCAGCAGTTTCGGATCTCTTCCGCCCATTACTTTCGCTACAGTCTCATTCGGTTTTTTCAAATGCTCATAATGTCCTTGTGAAATCACTGAATGACGATTAATCTTTGATGGTCCCTCAATCGTCCAGTCGCTTACTTTTTTACGTTCAAAGCGACAGGTGTTGCAAATCCATCCGGGTGTGCCTTTGCTGCTCTTTTTCACTTCGCCCCACTCATCTTTACGTGCTGTTACACGAAGTACTTCATCACCACGCATCCATAGTTGTACTTCGCCGCTGCACTTATCACAGTTGCAATGTGCATCTACCGGCTTAGTAAACCAAACACGGTTTTTAAAACGGAATGTTTTATCAGTTAAAGCACCTACAGGACAAACATCAATTACATTTCCGATAAAATCATTATTCAGATTCTGTTCAATATAAGTTGCAATCTCAGCATGATCGCCACGCATCAAAATACCATGCTTACGTTCTGTACTCACCTGGTCGGCCACATACACACAACGATAGCAAAGAATACAGCGGGTCATGTGCAATGAAATGTACTCACCCAAACTATGTTTATCAAATGTTCTGCGTTTGAATTCATAACGACTTGCACCTTTACCATGCTCATAACTCAAATCCTGTAAATGACATTCACCTGCCTGATCGCAAATGGGGCAATCCAGCGGGTGATTGATCAATAAAAATTCCACCACACCATTACGGGCATCCAGTACACGTTCGCTGGTGATATTTTTTACCACCATGCCATCCATTACATTCGTACGGCAACTGGCTACCAGTTTGGGCATAGGTCTTGGATCTGCAGCAGAACCGGCTGCTACTTCCACCAAACAAGTACGGCATTTACCACCACTATCTTTCAGTGTTGTATAATAACACATAGCAGGCGGCGCCACTTCACCACCAATTTTACGTGCAGCATTCAGGATGGTTGTTCCCGGCTCCACTTCAATAGTGATGTTGTCGATGGTTACTTTAAAAAGTTGTTTTTGTTCGCTCATCTTATCTTTTTTTCACGCAAAGCTGCAAAGGAGCTAAGACGCAAAGTTTATAAGTTATTGACGATCCTATGAATCCCGTCTTTAATCAGTGGTACATTAAAGTTGATTAACAACCCCAACTTACATCCTGATAATTTTAAGTACGTCTGCACTTGTTTATAATGAACATCAGCAAGTGCTTCAACTGATTTCAATTCTACAATTACTTTATCATCTACAATTACATCAGCCCTGAAACCAACTTCCATTTTTATTTCCTCATGAATCAAAGGAACAGGATGCTGTCTTTTAAAATATAATCCTGTTCTTGCTAATTCATAACAAAAGATCTCTTCATACACACTTTCAAACAACCCCGGCCCATACTGTTTATGAATCCTAAAACACAAATCGACAACCACTTTTGATATTTCGTTTTCAGTCATCTTCTTTGCGTCTTTATTTCTTAGCGCCTTTGCGAGAAATATATTTACGCCGGCACTACTTCTAACGGTTTCGCATAGTTGGCTAATCCGTAATTCCGCTTCACAGCATCTTCCGGATTGGTTACATGCCATTCAAACTCATCACGGAAATGACGAATCGCTGCTGCCACCGGCCATGCTGCTGCATCACCCAGCGGACAAATCGTATTTCCTTCAATCTTCCGTTGAATATCCCACAGCAAATCAATATCACTCATCTTTCCTTTTCCATTCTCAATATTCAATAAAATCTTTTCCATCCATCCTGTTCCTTCACGGCAGGGTGAACATTGTCCGCAACTTTCATGGCGATAGAAACGGGCCAATGTATAAGTGTGCTTCACCACACATTGATCTTCGTCCATTACAATGAAGCCACCACTACCCATCATACTGCCTGTTGCAAAACCACCATCAGCCAAACTCTCATAGGTCATCATTCTTGTTTCACCCTTAGCTGTTTTCAGCAACAAATTAGCAGGTAGAATGGGAACGGAAGAACCACCGGGGATACATGCTTTCAATTTTTTACCATTGGCAATACCACCGCAGTATTCATCACTGTAAATAAATTCTTCAACAGAAATATTCATTTCAATTTCATACACACCCGGCTTGTTTAAATTACCGCATGCTGAAATCAATTTTGTACCTGTTGATTTACCAATACCAATTTTTGCATATTCATCACCACCATCATTCACAATCGGAACTACTGCTGCAATGGTTTCAACATTATTTACAACTGTTGGGCAACCCCACAAACCTTTCACCGCAGGAAACGGAGGTTTGATACGTGGATTACCACGTTTGCCTTCCAAACTTTCAATCAATGCTGTTTCTTCACCGCAGATGTATGCTCCTGCGCCGGGCTGCACATACACTTCACAATCAAAACCACTACCCTGTATGTTTTTTCCCAGCCATCCTGCATTGCGAGCTTCTTCCACAGCACGTTCCAGAATTTCTTTCACCCACCAGTATTCACCACGTATGTAGATGTAAGATCGGTTGCTGCCCAATGCAAATGAAGCACAGATCATTCCTTCAATCAATAAATGCGGGATGAACTCCATTAAGTAACGGTCTTTAAACGTACCCGGCTCACTCTCATCTGCATTCACCACGAGGTAACGGGGAACGCCTTCCGGTTTGGCCAGAAAACTCCATTTCATGCCAGTAGGAAAACCTGCACCACCACGACCACGCAGTCCGCTTTTCTTTACTTCTTCCACAATCGCTTCAGGCGTCATCTTTAAAGCTTTCTCCACGCTGCGGTAACCGCCTTCACGGCGATACACATCATAATGCCTGATGCCTTCAATATGTGCTTTGTCTAATAATAATTTTCTTCCCATGTTTCTCGTCGTATAATTTTCTCGACTTTATTTTTTTTGTTACAAGCAACAATGCTACTATGATGCTTCTGTTGCGTCGCATTGCAAATCCCGTCTTTAGCGGGACTCTTGTACGTTTTGAATTCTGTTCAGCAACCCACCCCTGTCAATCTTCACTATTGTTTGTGACTCCAATGCCCTTCCAAAGAGGTGATAAACATACTCAACTTTATACTGCTGAATCATTATCCTTAAACCAACCCGGTTTAAACCGCAACAAATTCCTGAACACAATAGAACCCAATGCCAATCCAAAACCGATAAACAACAATGGACGCATCGCCACTTTATCCTTCGCCATCAAAAACACAATCATCACAATAATCGCTGAAGTGGAGCACAAAAAACCAATCATCATCGCAGTTTTCTTCTTCATCTTAATTGGCTTTAGCTTTTCCTTCTGAAATCAATGCATCTATTTTTTCTTTTGTCAAATGCTCTCTGTAATCCGGCCCCAACTGCATTATGGGTGCATAACCACAAGCGCCTAAACATTCTACCACTTTCAATGTAAACAAACCATCCGCCGTTGTTTGTCCGGGTTTGATGCCGAGTTTTTCAAAAATGTAAGCAACAATATCATCACTACCACGCAACATGCAAGGACCCGTTTGGCACACTTCAAATACAGTTTTACCAACAGGCTGCAGATTGTACATGCTGTAGAAAGTTGCCACTTCATACACTTCAATAGGAGCAATCTTTAACAGCTCAGCCGTATAATCCATAGCCTCACTGCTCAACCAACCACCATTTTCTTTTTGTACAAAATGCAATAAGGGAAGCAAAGCACTTTTGTGTTTGCCTTCGGGGTAGTGAGAAATCATTTCTTCTACCTTCTTTAATTTATCTTCTGAAAACTTCATTATCAATTTTCCATTAATCAATTATCAATTATGCATCGAGTTCTCCTGCAATCAAATTCAAACTGCTCATTACCACAATCGCATCACTTAACATTGCGCCTTTCACCAGTTCTTCATAAGCCTGGTAATAAATAAAACAGGGCCTGCGGAAATGCAAACGATACGGTGTACGTCCACCATCACTTATTAAGTAAAAACCCAATTCGCCATTACCACCTTCCACACTGTGATACACTTCACCTTTCGGCATATCAATTTCACCCATGATGATTTTGAAATGCCAGATGAGTGCTTCCATGCTGGTGTATACCTTTTGCTTTTCGGGTAAATAATATTCAGGCACATCAGCATGATATACTTCTGCATCAGCTCCTTTAAAATTCTGAATCTTTTGGTACGCCTGCTCAATCAAGCTCAAACTCTGCCACATTTCTTGATTGCGTACTAAAAATCTATCATAACAATCACCGGTACTTCCAACAGGAATAGTAAATTCAAAATCTTCATAAGAAGAATAAGGTGTGTGCACACGCACATCATAATCCACACCGGCAGCACGCAGATTGGGACCAGTGAAACCATAGTTCAAAGCACGCTCTGCACTGATGGGCCCGCAACCAATGGTGCGTTCCATAAAAATGCGGTTGCGTGTAAAGAGGTTTTCAAACTCCTGTAATACTTTGGGATATTCCTTTAAAAATTTTTCAAGCTTACTCCATGCAGTAGGTGTAAAGTTGCGTTCAAAACCACCAATGCGTCCGATGTTGGTTGTTAAACGACTGCCGCAGATCTCTTCATAAATTTCATAAATCAACTCACGGTACTGCATCACATATAAAAAGCCGGTATAAGCACCTGTGTCCACACCCACAATAGAGTTACATATCAAATGGTCGCTGATGCGTGCCAGTTCCATGATGATGATGCGCATGTAATCCACACGCTTGGGCGTTTTCACTCCTAATAATTTTTCGCAGGTCATATGCCAGCCCATATTATTGATAGGGCTGCTGCAATAATTTAAGCGATCAGTAATGGGAGTAACCTGATATAGCGGACGACGTTCTGCCAGCTTTTCAAATGCACGGTGAATATATCCTACTGTAGATTCAGAACTTTGAATACGTTCGCCATCTATTTCCAAAATGTTTTGAAACACACCATGCGTAGCAGGATGCGTGGGACCAAGGTTCAACGTAACGGTCTTCTTCTCAATAGAACCTTCGGGTAATAATATATTCTGAACGTCGCTCATTATCAATTCTCAATTATTCAATTATCAATTAATGCTTCCGCCTCTTCCAAACATCTCATCATCTTTATCAATACGTGTTTGATCTTCCAGTGGGAACTCTTTTCTCAACGGGAAATAATCCATCTCATCTACATTCAGTATGCGTTTGAGATTGGGATGCCCCACGAAGTTTACGCCGAAGAAATCATAAGTTTCCCGTTCCATCCAGTTAGCTGTTGCATATAACTGGGTGGCCGTATAAACATCCGGCGTATTGATATCTGTAAATACTTTGAAACGGATACGAACATTATCAACCAAATTGTGCAAATGATAAACAACAACTAATTCTCGTCCTCTATCATTGGGATAATGCACGGCCTGTAAATCTGTGAGGAAACGAAACTTCAACACTTCATCATCATACAAAAACTGAAGTACTTTCAAATTTAAATCTTTCGGCGCTTCAAACGTAAGCATGCCGTAAGGTTCTGTAAAATCAGAAACCTGTTCGCCAAATTTTTCCTGAAGCTTGCTTTTGATTATTTCGTTGGTTAAACCCATGTCTTATTTCAGATTTTAGATCGGCGATTTCATATTGCAAAAAATCTGCAATCATATATATGCCATCTGCAATTTTATTGAATGCCGTAGCTTTCTAACAAAGCCTTATAATGTTCACTGTTTCTTCTTCGCAAACTCTCCTGTCCTACCAGTTCCTGTACTTTCATAAATCCATCAAGAATAGCTTCAGGTCTGGGGGGACAACCGGGCACATACACATCCACAGGAATTACCTGGTCAATGCCCTGCAATACACTGTAAGTATCAAAAATCCCACCTGATGATGCACAGGCGCCCACTGCAATAACCCAACGGGGTTCTGCCATTTGCAGATATACCTGTTTCAACACAGGGCCCATCTTTTTGGCAATAGTGCCCATTACCATCAATAAATCACACTGGCGGGGAGTAAATGCCACACGCTCACTGCCAAAACGGGCTAAATCGTAGTGACTGCCCATGGTGGCCATAAATTCAATACCACAGCAGGAAGTAGCAAATGGTAAAGGCCAGATAGAGTTTTTTCTTGCCAAACCCACCACTTCACTCAGTTTGGTAGCAAAGAAGCCTTCGCCACCGGAGCCTTCGGGAGCACCTACAATGCTGATGTGACCGTTGTAGTCAACAGGTTTGGGGTTAATATTAAATTGTACCGGACGGGACATAATAAGTATTTACGATTTGTTATTTGAAAAGTTGAAGATTTTCAGTTCTATACAAACAAAATTTCCCGTTCAAAGTTTAAGCTTCTTCTATTTTCAAATAATTAATATTCAAATTTTCTAATTCTCAGTCTTCCCAGTTTAAAGCACCTTTCTTAATAATGTAATAGAATCCGCATAAAAAGAATCCTACAAACATCAACACGGCCATAAAACCACCCCAACCCAGCTCTTTAAAATTCACGGCATAAGGATAAAAGAAAATCACTTCCACATCAAATAACACAAACAGAATGGCTACAAGAAAATATTTTACCGCCATGGGCTGGCGGGCATTACCATGAATTTCAATACCACTTTCAAAGTTCTCCAGCTTTTGAGCTGTAGGTCGCTTAGGGCCCAGCCAGTGTGTAAGAAACATCATCAAACCCACAAAGCCAATAGCAAACAGCAGTTGAATACCGATGGGAAAATAATTGGATGACTCACTGATTTCGGATACTGAGGGAACAGCCTGACTTTGAAGAAAGAAAACTCCGTTTGGCATGGTTATGATTTAACGCCGCAAAAATAAGGCAGCACCCCCACATAAAATTCAGACGAAAAAAAAAAGTCCCGCCATACGGAAGGACTTTTGGTTATGATTTTTTCTTAATTACTTTTTTTGGGTGCCTAACCTCCAGACGGTTTGCCGGCTGCAGATTTATTACCGGCAGCGGGAGTTGCACCGGGTGCAGAAGAGCTTGTTTGCTTACTACCACTTAAAACACGTTTGTATTCATTTGCATCTTTATCAGCAGGATCGATTGCTAAAATCTTATCACAATAAACAATTGCAGCAGGATAATCTTTCTTAATCATATAATTGTAACCGATAAAATACTTATAAGCAACTTTAACCTGAGGTCGTAAGCTTACAGAGTCTTTGCTGGTGGTGGCTACCTCAATGAATTTTTCGAAATGCGGATTTGCCATGCTGTTCATCATATTTGTATCAATACTCCATGCGCAACGTGCTTGCCAATAATATCCAAATGGTTGATCAGGATATTTTGCAGTATAATTTCCAAATAAATCGTAAGCTTTACGATAGTTACCGAAATCAGCATCACCTGCATCAAAAAAAGCACGGCCTAAATTATACAAATCAAGATTTGTAGGATTCTTCTTTGCATTGTACTGCTTTTCTAACCAGTAGGCAGTTGCTTTTTTATCTTTTTGCTTTTTGGCAAAATCAACAGCTTTCTGTAGATATGAAGCTTTATTTTCAGCAGAAGTGTCAGCGTTCATTGCTTTTTCATAGTAAGTGTAAGACTCTGCTTCACTTCCGGGAGTAGCTGCCATAATATCACCCAGCAATTCGTAATCTTTGGGCACTACATCTTCTGCTTTTGCTTTTTTGAAAAACTCATCAATACTGGATTTGGCATTGGCCATATCGCCCTGTTTGAAATAGGCATATGCTTTCAAACGATAAATGCGTGGTCTGATAACATCGGCACCCACTTTGGCAATCAATGCATCACTCATGCTGATGGCTTCCGCATATTTTTCAGATGCATATTTCAAATCAATTCTGAAATATTCATTTTGATCATCAGGATCGATGGCTGCAATAAATCCATTCAGATAACCTTCAGCTTTTGCTACATCACGGAAATACCAGAAACGATATAACGCATATTGTGCCGGGCCGTATGCTGGATCCAGTTTTACCGCCTCTTCATATGCAGGTAAAAAGTATTCACGGTTTTTCTGGCTTTCATAAATCACACCTTCTTTGTATTTGGCAGCAGCCAGATTAGGGTTGAGCAGCAATGCATTTTTTAATGCCAGCACCGCTTCGCCACCATTTACATTTTTCAAATGTCCATCTGCAATAGTTATCCAGAGATTGGCATCTTTGAAACCTTTTAATGTTGTGGCTTTCATCATCTGCATAATACCATAGTTGGCATCGCCGGCTTTTGTATACACATTAGCACGTCCCACGGCATGCAGCACTTCAATGTCCTTTGACTTGGAATTATTAACTGCCATATCACAATTATTGCGGGCACCGGTGGCATCACCCTCTATTAATTGTATTTGTGCCATGCCTGCAAGAAGCAGGGGAGCTGTAGCATTCGTTACCATAGCGGTTTGATAGGTCTTTTTTGCATTGGCCACATCTTCTAAACCAATATAGGCCTGGCCTAACCAATAGGCGGCTTCAGCATCAGCAGGCTTGGCTGCAACTAATTTTTCAAACACTTCTTTAGCGCTTTTGAAACGTTCATAATACATGAACTTCTTTCCCTCATCAAGTGATTGTGCAACTGCACTTACTGTGAGTACCAGCGCTGCAACAAATAAACTAAGTGACCGTTTCATTGACTTTTGCTTTGTTTTTTAAGGATGGTAAAAGTATTGATTTCTGCTTACTTTTTCCGTTTTTGTTATCGAATAGGTTTAATCAATTTTAATTTGGTTTCCCGCATCATAAAAATCTTCCATGACGGTACTAAATATCCTCTTCTGAAAATCAACTGCCCCCTGTCGCTCATCATAAAATTCACAAATGCTTTACCCAGTCCTTCATGATTTTCTTTCAAGACGTACACAAGGTCACGAACGTATGGATACCTTTTTGTTAAAATTTCTTCCTGCCATGGCTTGGTAAAAAATCCGGGCTCCTCACAACTATCACAGGGCAACCATGCTATCCGCAATTTGTTAAACATCCGCAGTTGAGATGAATCTTCAGGATTTCCAATCCAGCTCACACCTACAAATCCAATATAACCGGGATTGGAAGCAATATACGCTACTACCTCCCTGCTGCTTCGGGCTGCAGTTATGGAAGCGGTATAGAGTTGTCCTCCTTTTAAAATACTATCGATGGCAAAACGTACCGTACTGGTTGCTTTTACCCCATCAAAAACCAAACCGTATGGCAAGTTGCTTTTACCTGTGAGCAGGTCAACGATGTCCTGTTTTTCAAACACAGAATCTTTATTGGACTTATTAACCAATAATGCAACGGCATCATGGGCCAGTACACCACTCCTGGGATACATGCCAACTGAATCATAGTAGTAGGAATTTTCAGCGGTGGTAAGCTTACGGGTAACAATAACCATACGGGTACTGTCTTTGAGCAAATCATTCCAGCACTCAGCTTCCGGTTTGTATTCAGCAATGATTTTTGCTTTGGGCCAGGATGCTTCAAACACCCGTATCTGCTCTTCAATGATGGGCTTAAACGTTTCATCCACACTTATGCGAATTGTTCCGCTTTCACCTGTATCACCAGGTTTTGGTTTTTTAGCTTTACAGGCAATAAAACCGGCACCAATAAATATGTAAAGAAAGAAACGAAACATGATTTAATCCTGCTTATACAATTTATACCCACGATACACACGGAAACAACCATACAATGCCGCTGCTATTCCAAAAATGGTAACTACTTCAGGCGGAGGAAAAGTAATTTCTATACCTACGTATTTTGAAGCGGCCAGAACAGCCCCCACGCCTGCATACACCAAGCCCATAACCACATCAAAAATGGCACGCACCTGAATAGGTTTATTCCTTTTCCTAAAATCCTCCTGTACAGACATATAATGAGCAGATGATGCGGGCAAGATAGGAAATTTTAAACTCCATTTGCCACCATTCAGCAAATGGAGTTGGTTATTAAATTGCAAACGTTTGAAGCTGTACAAATCACTCTGAGTGCGCTGCAAATGTTACGGGCTGGGTAAAATAAACTGCAACAGGCTTACCTCTTTGTTTGCCCGGTTTCCACCGGGGCATTTTATTAATGACACGCAGCACTTCTTTGTCAAAAACATTGCCTGCACTTTGAATAACTACTGCATCCGTAATGACACCATCAGCATTTACAACAAATTTCACCTTTACTGTTTTGCGCTCGCCTTCTTCCAAATCATCGGGCACACGCAGCATGCGTTGGAGATAATTAAGCCAGGCTTCATTGCCACCGGGGAAATAAGGTGGTTCATCAGCTACATCATAAATGTCTGGCTCCGGTACCGGCGGTTCTGTTGCAGTTGGCGTCATGTTTATCTTATCATCAACCTGTCCTTTTACAAAATCATTACCATCACCGTTGCCGGGGTTTGTTTGAAGTCCGGGTACATAGTTTGCGGTATCTGTTCTGTATGGTACTTCTTTGTCAGGATCCGGATTATCAACAATCACCGGAACAAAATCACGTTTTGAAGGAGGTTGTGCTTTTACCGTACGTTGACGTTGCTCCTGCTTTTTTTCTTTTGGTTGTTCTTCTTTTAATTGCTCAAAATTGTGTTCATTGCCCAGCACAATCTCTCTTTCCATGTACTTCGGTTTTGATGGACGTGTGAAGGCATACAAAAACAAAAGCAATACAAGAAAGAGCATAAAGCTCAATGCTTTTTTTATGTGTGACGGATATTGCCGGCGCAGTTGATAGGCGCCATATTCTTTATTCCTGTGTTCAAACAAAATATCCAGCAGGTCTGCTTTTAAAAGTTGTTGAGTGGTCATAGTTGTATGTTTTGATATGAGATGATGAGCTGAAGAAAATCCATAAACGAGGGGGAAGAGGCAAAATACAAGACACAAGAAAACCAGGAAATATTCAAACAGATTGCACTACTGCCGGTGAACAGGAATTTTCAATTATCAAATTATCAATTACAAATTCCCCTCTGCTATCTTTGCCGCATGCGCATTTTAATGGTTTGTTTGGGTAATATTTGCAGAAGCCCGTTAGCTGAAGGAATTTTACAGCATAAAGCATGGAACGCAGGATTACAGTGGAGTATTGAAAGTGCCGGAACCGGTGCTTATCATATTGGTGAGCCTCCGCATCCTTTGAGTACAAAAGTTGCAAAACTCAATGGTGTTGACATCAGCAAACAAAGAGCACGACAATTTGTGAAAGAAGATTTTGATCGCTTTGATTTTATTTATGTGATGGACAGCAGTAATTACAATGAAGTAAAACGCATGAGCGGAAAAAGATTTGATGAATCAAAAATAGATTTATTGCTCAATGAATTACACCCCGGTCAAAACAGAAACGTACCTGATCCCTGGTTTGGAGAAGAAGATGGTTATCATGCTGTTTTTGAAATGCTTGATAAAGCCTGTGACAAAGTGATAGAGAAGCTGAGGTAAGAAGTATGAAATACAAAGTACGAAATACGAGGTACGAGGTATGAAATACGAAGTATGAGGTACGAGGTAAGAAGTACCTAATGATTATGAGATGCTAAAAAAATAATCGAATCATAAAACAACTGAATAACTCATTATACGAATGGCAAAAGTAAATGTATCATTACCCCAGGGCACAAGAGATTTTGGAGCTGATGTGGTGCGTAAACGGAATTATATTTTTTCAACCATAAAAAAAGTTTTTGAACTCTATGGCTTTGAACCATTGGAAACGCCGGCTATGGAAAACCTCGAAACGCTAATGGGAAAGTATGGCGAAGAAGGTGATAAATTGATTTTTAAAATTCTCAATAATGGTTTAGACAATCCTGCAAAAGAACAAACTGCAAGAGAAGGATTTGAAAAAGTATTACAGGGAAAAAATACAGTGGCCATCACAGAGCGAGCTTTAAAATATGATCTCACTATTCCTTTTGCCCGCTATGTGGCCATGAATCATAACAATCTGGTGATGCCGTTTAAGCGTTATCAAATGCAACCTGTGTGGCGTGCAGACAGGCCGCAGAAAGGACGCTACCGTGAGTTTTATCAATGCGATGCAGATGTGGTGGGCAGCAAATCCTTGCTCAACGAAGTAGAACTGGCGCACATTTATGCAACAGTGTTTGAACAGCTCGGCATTGAAATGGAAATAAAAATCAACAGCCGAAAAATTTTAGCAGCATTAGCAGAGTTGTGCGGCGGTGCAAATAAATTAACGGATATTACTGTAGCTATTGATAAGTTGGACAAGATTGGCATTGAAAAAGTAAAAGAAGAATTACAGCAGCGTGGTTTAACTGATGAACAAATAAGTATTATTGAAAATTACCTGCACATCAGCGGAAGCAATGAAGAAAAACTAGCAGCAATAAAATCACTGTTTGGTGAAAATGTAAATGGTAAAAAAGGAATTGAAGAACTATCATCCTTGCTTTCCTACTTCGTACCTCGAACTTCTTACCTCGTACTTGACTTCACGCTCGCCCGTGGCCTCAACTACTACACAGGTATCATCTTTGAAGTAAAAGCCAAACATGTACAAATGGGCAGTATTGGAGGTGGCGGCAGGTATGATGATTTAACCGGTTTGTTTGGTGTACCCAATATTCCCGGCGTAGGCATTTCATTTGGTGTAGACCGGATATATGATGTGATGGAAGAATTGAAGTTATTTCCCGCACATGTACACACAGGCACCAGAATTTTATTTTTTAATTTAGGCGAAGCAGAAAGCAAAAAAGCGTTTGAACTCATGCAGCAACTGAGAGCAAACGGAATTGCCTCAGAATTATATCATGAACAAACCAAAATGGACAAGCAGTTTAAGTATGCCGAAAAAAAAGAAATTCCCTTTGTTGTTATCATAGGCACTAAAGAACTGACATCAGACACATGTACTGTTAAAGAACTGTCCACCGGCAATCAGCAAGCAATTGAAACAAGCCATTTCATCTCTCAAATTCAGCAAATAATTAACTCGTAATTACTAAAAGATAAAGGCTTGTTTAAGGTAAAGTATTACGCAATGCAATTTGGACTGAATTTATTTTTCTCAACTACAGAAATGTCTTAAATTACTCACCTATTTAACCTCCCTTTATATGAAGAAAAATATACTTTCTTTCGTAGTGCTGAGTTTTCTATCAGGTCTTTTGATTTTTTCGCTTATTAAAAACAATCAAACCTTAGAAAAACAAGAACAAGCATTTAAACAAAAAGCTGAATTTGAAAAAGCTGCTTTCTCTCCACTTCGTGCCAAGTACATGTATGACATGGAGAAAGATCCTGTAACAGGTAAAATTCCGGAAAGAGCATTTGAAAAAGCATATGAACAAACAAAACTTGCGCCAGATAAAGCAAGTGCAAGGGCAGAGGCTAACAATACCTACTTAATAGGTGGCAACCTGGTTAAAGGTGGCCGCACCAGAGCATTTGCCATTGATAAACGTTTTAACGGTACCAGCAACCGTGTAATGCTGGCAGGTGGCGTAAGTGGTGGTCTTTTCAGATCAACTGACGGAGGCGCTAACTGGATGAGAGTAAACTCATCAAATCAAATACATAACATACACTGTATTGTTCAGGACACATCTAATGTGGCCAATTATAATATTTGGTATGCTGCCGGTGGCGAACACTGGGGCAATTCTGCTGAAGAAAACGGGGCTGCTTACATGGGTGATGGTTTATGGAAATCCATTGACAATGGAGTAACCTGGACCAAAACCAGCATGACTTATACGCAAGGTGCTTCTACAGTATCAGGTCCATTTTTCCTGGAGCGCTTTGATCATCCGTTTGACTATGTACAACGAATTGCAGTAAACCCCACCAATGGTCATGTTTATGTGGGTTGTCACAGACGATTAATGCGTTCAATTGATGGTGGTAACACCTGGCAGGTAGTATTGGTTGGAAATGCAGCCGGTATTGCTGTGAATGGAACTGTAGATGTTGCAGTAACAAGTACCGGCAGGGTAATAGCGGCTGTAAATGGAGGCAATGAAGATAATGCGCTGCGTGGCGTTTGGACATCCAATACAGGCAATTCCGGATCTTTTACCAGAATAGCAGGAGGTAATACGCTGGGTGTTGATTCAATAAATGGATGGAGAGGCAATTCCTATGATATATTAACAGGTACAACCAATGTACCAAAGCGTATTGTTATAGCACTTGCTCCTTCAAACAACAACATCATGTATGTAGCTTTTGAAAATGGCGAAGCCGGTTTTGATAATGACGTTGATTTGTACAGAGTTGATTTATCAACCAACACCTGGTCAAACCGTACAGGCGGTATTCTTGATTACGGTGGAGCAGTTGGAACTTTTGATACACAAGGTGGTTACGACCTGTGTATTGGCGTCAAACCAAATGATCCGAATCTTGTGATATTAGGTGGTGTGAATCTGTTAAGATCTACAAACGGATTTCAAACGCTAAATGCTACAGAATGGATAGGTGGATATGGCGATGCCAACTTAAATCCCTTCCTCTACCCTAATCATCATCCTGATCAACATGCCATTGCTTTCAGACTTGATAATCCTGACATATGCTATTCCGCACACGACGGTGGTGTATCTGTAACAACAAATATCAATAACCCAACAGTGAGCTGGTCTTATGTAGAAAATTATCAAACGTTTCAATACTACTATGTAACCATTGACCCCGGTGCCGGCAGAAATAATTTTATGGGTGGTCTCCAGGATAATGGTACATGGATGCGTGATAGAGTGGGTCTTTTAGGAACAGCTGCAAATGACAGTAACCGTCACGTATTCCTCTTCCCTGCATTTTCAGGAGATGGCGGTGCAGTTGGTATAGCGGCACACAACGGTAGCCAGCAATTTGTATATGCATCATCGCAACTTGGTACCATTCGACGTGCACTATTACCAAACTTCAGTACGAGTACTCTTATCCGTCCTACCGGCGCAACTGCAAATCCACAGGGAGGTTTTGGCGAATTTGTTACTGTATTTAAATTAAATCCATCTAACACAGAGGACCTCTATTATGTAAACTTCGGCCGCTTGTTCAGAACTACTTCTGCATCAACGGTAACACAGAGCTCCGGCTGGACTGAACTAACAGGGGTTTCAGCAGCTATAGATCCAACCGTTAGTCCCAATACCGGACGCTACATCCGTGCACTTGCATTTAGCTGGGGGCCTTATCAAAATACGCATGCATTATATATTGGTACAACAGACAGCCGTATTTTCAGATTTGATAATCCAAGAAATGCACTGGCAGGCACCGCTCCTGTAAATATTTCTATCCCCGGTTTACCCGCAGGTGCTAATATTCAGGATATTGCTGTAAACCCTAATGATGATAATGAAATTATGGCTGTGGTTTCAAACTATGAAGTAAGTAATAACAATGTGGTAAGTGTATGGTGGACAAACAATGCCAAGAGCGCTTCACCTACATGGCGCAATGCAGAAGGCGATTTACTTACCTCCGTATCCGCAAGAAGCTGCGCCATTGTTGTAAAACGTGATGGCAGCAATAACCCTGTTACAGAATATTATGTGGGTACTTCAGTTGGTTTGTTCAGTGCTGTTAATATTGGCCCCACATTAACAGGTGCCGGAAGTGTTACATGGTTCAGAGAAGGTGCAACTGTTATGGGCATGCCCGTAGTACAATCATTGGCTTACCGTCCGGTTGATAATGTGTTGCTGGTGGGCACACATGGCAACGGTATGTATTTTACGTATCTGGGTACGCCAAACTATACGCCTAACACACCTACTTCAGTAAACAATGCAGTGTTGAATGATAAAAACTTCATCAGCACTGTGTTTCCAACAGTAAGTAATGGCCGTGTAGATTACAGAATTGGTAACATGTACAATACAAAACGCATGAATGTACAATTGTACAGTATCAATGGCTCAATGATTTATAATAAAACGACGGGGTATCAAAACGGCTCCATTGATGTATCAGTACTGAGCCGTGGTACTTATGTTTTGAGTATAACAAGTGATGATGGCAAGTATAAACATCTTCAAAAAATTATCAGAAACTAAACGAAAAAGACCCGCAGTACTGCGGGTCTTTTTTATGATAAGGCGCAACGGAAAAAATAATAAAGCCATCTGAAAGTATATGTACAGACTTATACCAATTTGTTTCCTCTTGCTGTGCTGTTTAGCCTGCAGCCGCAGTTTGCAGCACGTTACAATTACCGGTTACCGCCAAAGTATTATCCCCGGTAAAAAAGCACAGCAGCAAACAAATCCAACGTTTAAGTACCGTCTGTTTGTTTATTCAAATAAAGCAATCGTGGTTAAACAAGTATGGATAGATGGAAATAACTGTTTGTTTGAAACGCACCCGGTTTTGGTAATGCCTGTAACTGATACAATTCTGGGGCGAGAAATGATTCTTGCAGATTCCCCATCTTCCCGTAAGGTAACAGAGCTGCGTATTATCCGTTTTAAACAGAAAGAGCAACCTGCCACCGGTTCAAAATTGAATAAAGAGGTGAATAGAAATGATATTGTTATTACGTATCAATATAAAAACAAGAGCAGAACAGCTGCTTTAAAAAAAATGAAAGAACTGGAACCTGTATTCCTTCAATAACAGTTATACATGCGCAAGAGTCAAGTGATGTAATGGATAAACAATTCTTTGCAGCATCACCATCAGATCAACTATAGAATGGAGCTGATGATGAAAAAAGAAACAAACTCCCTACTCATCTTATCAAAATTTTTTTAAATGTTCCTGAAGTTTATTGGAAAAAGAATAACACCCATCAAATGCCGCAACGGAATGCAAACATTATGGCTGTTCCTGAGCCCTGTTTAAATTCAGGAACTTTGTATAGACAAAAAGTTTTTCTATCCCGATTGATCCAAAGGCATATTGATTACGTAAATAGTCTTGATTTCCAGAGAAACAGGTGCCTATCAGTTAAATAGTTCTGCAATAAAAGTATTTTTGATGACGTTTAAATAAAAACCAGTTCCCATGAAACAATTCATCCTTATTTTGTTTTGTTCCGTTGTGCTCCTTGCCTGTAAGAAAAAAGGCATCAGCTTCAAAGTAAACCACAGTGCCAACTTTAGGGTAGAAAGTTCGTCACCGCTCAATCTTCCGTTTGAAATTGGCACACCGGATGTAACTACCAACAGCAGCCAGGAGTTCAGCAATAATAATACAGCTCCCAACCTGGTAAAGGAAGTAACCCTGGAGGAAATCACGTTTACAATAACAGCACCATCCGGTAAAACATTCAGTTTTCTGAAATCGGCTGAAATATTTATTTCAACAAACGGCAGCAATGAAATAAAACTCGCATCAATTGACAATAATACATCAGCCGCATCAACCATTACGCTTCAACCTACTGATGCCAACCTGCTTGAGTACATTAAGGCTGACAAATACAAACTACGTTCAAGAATTGTAACCAAGGAAACGCTCACACAAGCGGTTGACATACGCTGTAATACCCGTTTTAAAGTAAGAGCAAGTCTTTTGTAATCGTCTTACATAGCTTCATAGATAACCGCTGCACCCTGCCCCACTCCTATGCACATTGTGGCCATGCCATATTTACTATTGCGGCGTTTCATTTCATGCAGTAATGTTGTAGATATACGCACACCACTGCAACCCAGCGGATGACCAATGGCAATAGCACCGCCGTTTACATTTACTCTTTGTGTATCCAAACCCAACTCATGAATGCACGCCAGGCTTTGCGATGCAAAAGCTTCATTGAGTTCTATTAAATCCAAATCAGCAACCGTTAATACTGCACGCAGTAATGCTTTCTTTGTTGCAGGCACAGGCCCAATACCCATAATGGAAGGATCAACACCTGCAACAGCCATTGATTTAATTTGTGCAATAGGTTTCAAGTTGAATTTCTTGACAGCATCTTCACTTGCAAGCAGCATGGCCGCTGCACCATCATTAATACCGCTGGAGTTGCCGGCGGTAACTGATCCATCTTTTGCAAAAGCCGGTTTGAGTTTTGCTAATTGCTCAAGAGAAGTTTTACGTGGATGCTCATCATGGCTGATAAGTTGAATTTCTTTTCCATGAACAGATTCAACAGCAATGATTTCATCTTTCCATTTATCTGCTGCCAATGCAGCTGCATATTTTTCCTGACTTTCAAACGCAAATTCATCCTGTGCATAGCGGGAGATATTCCATTGCTTGGCTACATTCTCTGCCGTTTCGCCCATACTGTAGGGGTGATAGCGTTCACTCAATCTGGAGTTGAAAAATCGCCAGCCGAGTGTGGTATCAAAAATTTCAGCTTTACGTCCAAATGGATCCGTTTGCTTGGGCATTACAAACGGAGCACGGCTCATGCTCTCTACACCACCTGCAATATAAAGCTCACCATCACCATTGCTGATGGCTCTTGATGCATCCATAATTGCCTGCAAGCCACTTGCACACAAGCGATTCACTGTAGTACCTGCAACCGTAACAGGCAATCCGGCGAGCAATGCTGCCATACGTGCCACGTTTCGATTATCTTCTCCGCTTTGATTAGCAGCGCCGGCAATAACATCTTCAATGGCATTTACATCAATAGATGCATTACGTTGTATAATTGCTTTGATGACGTGTGCTAATAAATCATCAGGTCTTACCGTAGCTAAGGCTCCACCATATTTTCCAATAGGTGTGCGAATGGAATCAATGACGTAAACAGGTTTCATAATTACTCAATAAGTTTTAATAAAGCATCCAATTCATTGGCACTTAAATCAGCTTTTTCCGACTTATCATAAATTGAAAGCAGATAAACAAGTTGATCCATTACAACAATATGTGTAATTAATCTTGCTCCGCCAGACTTTCCCTTTGATTTTGATTTTATTGCAACCCTGATTTTATAACACTCATGACCAATATAGGTTCCTTTTACAGGGTTGTTTTTTAGTTGAATGATAAGTTGTAATAGTTCTGACTTTAACGATGGATATTTTCTATACAATCGCTTATACTGTTTTTCAAAAACTGAAATGGTTTTGACACTATAAGCCATTGATGAATTTTTCAGCGTCTTTCGCTTTTTTCTTTCCTTTTTTAATAAGATTTATTTCCTGCACAGCTTCTTTCATTTCTTTGAGTAAAAGAGCCTTAGCAGGTGTAATAGTTGTAGCTTTCACAAACTTCAATTCCTTCAAAAGCGCTACAAGATGTGGCGCTTTTTCATCTTTTACATCCAGCAGAATTTTCATATTCTATGTTTATACCCAAAAGTACAACTTCGGCTGCTACTGAGCAATACATTACCTTTGCGCTATGAAAGTAGCGAACGAGCGAAACATCCGCCACTTAAGTCTTGAAGAAATCACAGATTACTTTCAAAGCATTGGCGAACAGAAATTCAGGGCCAAACAGGTGTATGAATGGTTGTGGCAAAAGCATGCACACAGCTTTGCAGATATGACCAACCTCAGCAAAGAACTCCGTCAAAAGCTGGGCGATTCGTTTACACTTTCTGCACTAACGGTGGATGCCACCCAATATTCTGCAGATGGCACTGTAAAATCAAGGTTTCGTACACATGAAGGGTATTTGATAGAAGGCGTACTCATCCCAACTGATGAACGTAAAACCGCCTGTGTTTCTTCACAAATCGGTTGCTCACTCAGTTGTAAATTTTGTGCTACCGGTTATATTGATCGTAAACGTAATCTTAACTATGATGAAATTTATGATGAAGTGGTGCTCATCAATCAGCAAAGTGAACGGGTATATGAAAAGAAACTCACCAATATTGTGTTCATGGGTATGGGTGAACCTTTGCTCAACTATAAGAATGTTTTGAAAGCAATTGAAAAGATCACTTCACCTGATGGCTTGGGTATGAGCCCGAGACGTATCACTGTTTCCACAGCCGGTGTAGCCAAACAAATCAAACAGCTGGGTGATGATGAAGTGCGTTTTAAACTGGCGCTTTCGCTGCATGCAGCCAATGACGAAAAACGTCATGAAATTATGCCCGTTAATGACAGCAATAACATTAAATCATTAATTGAGGCGCTTAACTATTTTTATAAAAAAACCGGCAATGAAATCACTTTTGAATATATATTGTTCAAAGATTTTAATGATTCGCTTCAGGATGCAGATGAATTGATAAAAATTTACAGACAGGTACCTGCTGATCTTATCAATATCATTGAATACAATCCCATTGACTTTGCTAAATACCAAAAACCGGATGAAAAAGTGACGGATGATTTTATGCACTATTTAGAAAAAAATAAAGTAAATGCGAGGCTGCGCCGGAGCAGGGGAAAAGATATTGATGCAGCTTGTGGGCAGCTGGCGAATAAAGAAATACAGGTTTAAAGGTTCAATCGTTTAAAAGTTTAAGATAATAGGAAACTATCAAACCTTTCAACCATTAAACCATCAAACGATTTATAATCCTGTTGCAAAACAGCAAAAACAAACAAATGAAAAAAAGTAATTTTAAAAAATTCTACGGCGATAAATCAAACGCTCAAATCAAAGAAGAAATCCGTCAGGAAAAAAAGAAAGAACGTGCCGAGCGCAAAGCCTACTTTGACAAAAAGAAAGAAGAAGGAAGAACATTTAAGGGACAAGGTATAAAGCAGAAGAACCAAGAACCAAGAACCAAAACTCAGGAAGAAAATGCACAAGCAAAGAAAGAGCGTTTTCAAAAACCTTCTACAAACAACCTGCAGCCCGGAACTACTTCAAAGCCCATCACGTTTAAGAAAGAGTCTGATGCCGGAGAAATGCCCCTTAATAAATTCTTAGCACATTGCGGGGTGTGCAGCAGAAGAGACGCTGTGGCATTGATTAAAGAAGAAAAAGTAAAAGTGAACGGAGCTGTTATTACTGAACCGGGGCATAAAGTGACAGATAAAGATGAAGTTAAGTTCAATGGCAAACGCATCTATGTTCAAAAAGAACTCGTTTATATTTTACTTAATAAACCCAAAGATTACATCACTACATCAGAAGATCCGCAGGGAAGAAAAACAATCATGGATTTGATGAAAGGTGTAACCACACAACGTATTTATCCTGTGGGCCGGCTTGACAGAAATACAACAGGTGTACTGCTACTGACAAATGATGGTGAGCTCACCCAAAAATTATCACATCCCAGCTTTCAGGTAAAGAAAGTATATGAAGTAACATTGGACAAACCATTGGAGAAAGCTGATTTTGAACAATTGCTCAAAGGCGTAGTGCTGGAAGATGGTTTTATTGCTCCAGATGCATTGGGCTATTCAGATCCCAAAAATAAAAAAGTAGTTGGCATTGAAATTCATAGTGGCCGTAACCGTATTGTGCGCCGTATGTTTGAATTTTTAGGATATGATGTAAAAGGATTGGATCGTGTACTTTTTGCCAATCTCACCAAGAAAAATGTAGACAGGGGCAGATGGCGCTATCTCAATGAAAAAGAAGTTCGCCTGTTAAAATTTCTGAATAAATCATTTGTAAGAAAGAAAGAAGAAAAAAAAGGTAAGAACAGAGATGAAGAATAAAATGGACATCATAGCTGAAACCGATCACTGGATTGCATTAAACAAACCTTCTGGCTTGCTGTCAATACCAGACAGAGAACAAAGCGAACCATCACTCAAAGATTTTTTAAACGAAAAGTACGGCAAAGTTTATATCGTTCACCGTTTAGATAAAGCCACGAGTGGTTTAATTCTGTTTGCAAAAGATGAAGACACACATAAATTTTTGTCCAAACAGTTTGAAGAGCGTACTGTAGAAAAATTATATCTCGGTTTGGTGAATGGTGTATTGATGAGCAAAGAAGGACATGTTGATGCACCTATTATGGAACACCCCGGCAAAACATCTTTTTATATAACGCATCAAAAAGGAAAAGCTTCTTTAACTGATTATTCTGTTATACAGGAATATGGTCAGTATTCATGGATGCAATTTCAAATTCATACCGGGCGCACGCACCAGATACGGGTGCACATGAAGCATATTGGTCATCCCATAGTTTGTGATGAGTTGTATGGAAGCACTGCTCCTGTTTTACTTTCATCCATCAAACGAAAGAAATTTAAACTCTCCAAATACGAAGAAGAAGAACGGCCATTGCTCAACCGTTTGGCATTGCATGCGTGGAAGCTTCGTTTTACAGATATAGATGGTACTGAAATAAATCTTGAAGCCCCGCTTTCAAAAGACTTAAGGGCAATGCTGCAGCAATTTGAAAAATGGATTAAATAATTCATTGTTAACTTTCCACTGACTTATAAGGTTTGCCGCTATACCCTGCTGCTCTGTAAACCTTATAGGTCTCTCCCCGAAAAAGAGTATTGCTTTTCTTCTTTTTTCTGCTGAACTTAAAGGTTCTTTTTTAACCTTTAAATCAACAGTCATGCCTGCCTTCGATTTTCATTGTCACCCCACACTAAAGCCTTTATTTGTAAAAGCCGGTGAAGAACCCTCTCCATGGGTAAAACTGGAAGTAAACTATATTGTGGGAAAAGTATTGGGTAATGAAGTAAAATTCAAAATCAATACACTTGTAAATGAAACTCTGGATTCGCAAAGTAATTTTTCACAGCTCAGTGGCAATGTGCAATTGATTGGCTTAATACTTCATGCACCGGAAAGTCATATGGGCAAAGGGTTGCTGGAACGACAAATGGTAGCAAATGGAAAATTAGATTTATTGAATGCTGATAAGCTCAAAGTTATTGAAGCAGGCGATCATTATTTTAACTGGATGAATAAGGAACTTACATTTTTGAAAAATAATTTTCTCCCGCCTGCAAATCTTGGCCTTCCACCTGATGCAAAAGTAAAATTGATAACTATCGCCTCTGATTTTGATGCACAGGCGGTTAACACCGTTCATTGTGTTTTAATTATTGAGGGATTACATGGCTTCTTTAATAACCCCAACAGTCCTAATGCCATGCAGGAATTTCAGACAAACTTTGAATCATTCACTTCAGCGAATAAAATTTTTGCTGTTAATCTCACGCATCTGCAGCCGATGCCTTTTTGCAATCATGCATCCGGTATGCAGTTTTTGAGAGAAGAATTATTTACACCAAATGGCAACAGTATTTCACCGGAGGGGGCAGCAGTAATTGATAAAATTTATTCTAAAAATATTTTGATTGATACCAAACACATGGGTGTAGTAGCAAGAACACATCTGTACGCTTTACGCAGTCAAAAAAACTATACACTCCCTGTAATTTGTACACATGCAGGCCTAACAGGCATCAGATTAAGTGAGCGATTAAACTATTTGAGAGAGCGTGTACGTACTTTTTCAAAAGATAAACAGGTATGGGAAGTGACACACCTTAAAAAACTGGGGCATGTTGATTATGCAGCTTTTAATATGACGAGCATCAACTTATATGATGATGATGTAGAACAAATATTATTAAGCGATGGATTGATAGGCATTTCACTGGATCAGCGAATATTGGGTTTCCCTACAGACCATGTAGCTTACAAATGGAATATTTATCCGCATGATACTGAATACATCAGTAAGCTGGAAACAAAAGCATTTTTCGGTATCGACGATCCAACACGTTATCCGGCAAATACGTTGGCTGAAAACACCTTAACCGGTGATGATACACTGGCACAGGAAACAAATACAGAAATGATACATGCCTATTATTTTATGAACCAGGTTATTCATATTTTAAAAATCGGAAAGAATATCGGCCTGAGTTATGATAAAATAAAAACACAAATCTGCATCGGCTCAGATTTTGACGGACTCATCAATGCTATTGATTGTTGTAAAAATGCAACTCAGTTTGAAAGCTTTAAAAATCTGCTGCTTGAAATAACAGACAAAAAAGAATTTTGGCATAATACAGGATTTAAAAAAAGAGATATAAACATGGAAGATTTACTCAAACATATTTTTTTGAAGAACGGTGTTGATTTTACACTCAAACATTTATAAACAATTACGGGGCGCAAGCGCCCCGTTTGTTATTTGTTTCGATTATTTATTTGGCTGTGGTGTATAGCGTAAATAGGGCTTCACTACTTTTACCCCTTTTGGAAATTTTGTAATAGCGTCTTCTGTACTTACAGCCGGTACTACAATTACATCTTCACCCTCCTTCCAGTCAGCAGGTGTGGCTACACTGTAGTGGGCAGTGAGTTGTAATGAATCAATCACACGTAATACTTCATAAAAATTTCTGCCGGTAGAAGCTGGATAAGTAATCATTAGTTTTACTTTTTTATCAGGACCAATGATAAATAGCGAACGCACTGTAAACGTTTCAGACGCATTGGGATGAATCATATCATACAGATTGGCAACAGTTTTATCAGGGTCAGCAATGATGGGAAAGTCAACTGTTACATGCTGTGTTTCGTTGATATCGTTAATCCATCCTTTGTGCTTATCAATTGGATCCACACTCAACGCCAGTACTTTTACATTCCGTTTTTCAAACTCATGTTTCAGTAAAGCCGTTTTGCCAAGTTCGGTAGTACACACAGGCGTATAATCAGCAGGATGTGAAAACAACACACCCCAGCCATTGCCTAAATATTCATAAAAATCAATTGCACCCGCAGTTGTTGTGGCCTTAAAATTGGGCGCCACATCGCCTAAGCGTAAACTCATACTATTAAGTTTTAAAATTAAAGAAGCTAAGTTAGTAATTTCCTACTGAATAGGTAGAGTTTTGATTTGATTTGTCATTTCTTACTATGAAGTTTCATCCAATCCCTCCTGCTCTTCTCTTCTGCCGGCAATGCGTGCCTTAGTGAGCATATCTTTACCAAAGCGTTCTTTTACTTCATCAATCGCTTTGTAGAGTTCATTTTTTTTAGATACATCCTGAAACAGATTGGTTTGCGCCGCTTCATCTGTTAACTCACTGAAACGTACACCGAGCAAACGCACCGGCTGGCCTTTTCTGTATAATTGATGAAACAGGGTTTTAGCATTATGAATCAATTCATCATCATAGCAGGTGTAGGAAATACTTGCCTGCCGCTGCTGGGTTTCAAAATTGGGATAGCGTATTTTTACAGCCACACATCCGGTCATCTTATTTTCCTGGCGTAACTCATGTGCAATTTTTTCAGTAAGCCTTACAATTTCTGTTTCTAACTCTTTGATGGAAGAAATATTTTCATGAAAGGTATTTTCACTTGATATGGATTTTGATTCGTGATAAGAAGTAACGGTACTGAAGCTGATGCCATGTCCACGATTCCACAAATCCCTCCCATGCTTTCCTAACTGCTGTTCCAGCATTACCGGATTGCAATTTTGTAAATCAACAATGGTTTCAATACCCAAATCAAGCAAGGTGTGAAAAGCCTGTTCGCCTACACCGGGTATTTTGTTTACTTTAAGCGGTGCCAAAAACTCTTTTTCCTTACCAAATGGTACAACTATATAATTATTTGGTTTTGCCATATCAGTAGCAATTTTTGCTACCAGCTTATTTGAGGCGATGGCAAAGGAGATAGGCAGCTTTGTAGCATCAATGATCTCCTGTCGTAATTCAACAGTCCATTGTACAGGATCAAAAAAACGATCCATACCTGTGAGATCAATATAAAACTCATCAATACTTGCTTTTTCGAACAATGGTGCTTTGGCAGCAATAATTTCTGTTACCCATCTTGAGTAGCGGCTGTAATCACCTCTGGTGCCTTGCAGCACAATCGCATGCGGACATAATTTCATAGCCTGCGCCATGGGCATACCACTGTGTACTCCAAATTTTCTGGTTTCATAACTGCAGGTACTTACCACGCCACGTTCCTTGGTACCACCTACAATTACAGGTTTACCGTTGAGCGACGGATCATTCAATCGTTCTACTGATACAAAAAAAGTATCGAGGTCAAAATGTGCTATGATGCGTTGTTGCGACAGGCTGTAAAGGTAGAGCTATCTGCAAGAATCTTCAGTTCGTGAATTTGATCACAAAAAAACAGTTTACAGCAAACAGAATTTTGACCAAGCGGCACAATGAATTATTTTTGCCCAAATTAATACTTATGAAAGGGCAGGTTCTTATTCTTGTTAGTATTTGTGTTGCTGTATTTACCGTTTCCTGTGAACGTAAACTTCGTCCGCCGGATATGGTTGGTGCTTCAGACGGTACCGGCAGCACAGGGCTGGTGGGCCAATGGAAATTTATTTCAGCAGGTGGTACCACCTTTACATCATCAGAAATAGAAATACTTGGAGATAAACAAAGAACGGAAAGCACACTTACCTATACCTCTTCAAACCCTAAAGGCTTTTATACTATTACTGCTTCAGAATTTCAGGGAAATGGAATAGGTTATGATTTTAATGGAACTGTAAGCATAAAGTTTTTTGAGAATAATATCTTGCAAACTTCCATTGACAATCCGTTTCCGCTTTCAACAATTCCACCATCCAATCCTGTAAGCAAGTACAGATTAATTGGAGCAGATTCAATATACTTTGAAGGAGGAGGTCCTTCCGTACAAAATCCCGGAGGAAGCGCTACCGTGCCCTCCGGCTGCAAATACAAAATTGAAGGAAAGACCCTGACAATGCGAATGAGATTTTCTACCAACTCAACTTCAAATCTGGGAGGTATTACCAGTATTGATAAACAAAGTGCTGACGTTAACATTGTAATGGAACGTCAATAAAACTTACATTAACCCAAATACACTTCCAGTAACCCATCAGGTAACTTAACCACCACCTGTTTTTTCTTTTGATGAATGTTACGGATGGTTTCTTCGTGAAGCGGTATCAACACTTCTTTGCCTTTGATTTCTAACCTGCAAAGTATCTGGAGCGGTTGTTCAATTACTTCATCAATAATACCAAGCTCTTCATCGCCATTAAACATTGTAAAGCCGATGAGTGAAACCGGGGCTGATTTGGCAGCATATTTCTGAAAATCATCGGCACGTAACCACACTTTTTTTGAATTGATTTTTTTTGCTGCTTCTTTTGTAATAAAACCATCAATGGTGAGGTACACTTCTGTTTCACTTTTTATTTTGGATGAAGTAATAAAGTAGGGAATGAATTTATCTTTAGTTTCTTCAATAAACAAAACTTCCAATCCTTTAAGAGATGTTTTTTTTCCAAGGTTGTGCTGGAGAACCACTTGTCCGTTTAATCCAAATGTACCTGCAATTTGACCGATGCTGAAGTATTGCTGCATTTGGCAAAGATAATATGACGCATAACCTTACCCAAGAGAATACTATGAGCAACAAAATTTCTATAAATAACGACCTGTATTGCTGCGTTTATTTTTTTGTATTGCGTCTGGCAATCCAGCAAATACAAGTGTACCGCCGCCCTCGCCTGCTTCGGGCCCAAGATCAATTAACCAGTCTGCCCGTTTCATTACATCTGTATTGTGTTCAATTACAAGTACCGAATGCCCTTTTTCTATTAAGGCATGAAAACTTTTAAGCAGTTTATTAATATCATGAAAATGTAACCCGGTAGTGGGTTCATCAAAGATGAACAGGATATTACCTCCGCTATTTCCCCTGCCAAGAAAAGATGCGAGTTTAACCCTTTGTGCTTCGCCACCGCTCAATGTGTCGCTGCTTTGACCCAGCTTGATATAGCCAAGACCCACATCACCTAAGGGTGAAAGTTTCCTCACTAAATCTTTTTCTTCTTTAAAGAAATCTAATGCTTCATCTACACTCATTTCAAGCACATCATGTATGCTTTTGTCTTTATATTTTACTTCCAGTACTTCGTCTTTAAACCGCTTGCCACCACATACTTCACAGGTGAGATGAACATCTGCCAGGAACTGCATCTCTACAATCTGCTCACCTTCACCTTTGCATCCGTCACATCTGCCTCCATCCACATTAAATGAAAAGTGCTTTGGTTGAAATCCCCGTATTTTACTCAAAGCAAGCGAAGCATACAACTCTCGTATTTCATCATAGGCTTTTATATAAGTAACAGGATTACTTCTGCTGCTTTTGCCTATCGGGTTTTGATCCACCATTTCAATTTCTGCAATGGAATCAATATCTCCGCTCAGCTGTTTATGTGTGCCTGCACGGTCGCCAAATTCACCTTTGAGTTTTCGTAATGCAGGGTATAAAATATTTTTTACAAGTGTTGTTTTACCGCTTCCGCTCACGCCACTTACTACACACAATACATTTAAAGGAAACTCTACCGTAATGTTTTTAAGATTGTGTTGTTTTGCGCCTTCAACTTTTATACTTCGGTTCCACTTTCGGGGTTTTCCAAAATCATCAATGTGTTTAGCACCACTTAAATATTTACCTGTTAAACTCTTAGAATTGCTGATGATTGCATCATAATTACCTTCGGCAATTACTTCGCCCCCCAAATGGCTTGCCAGAGGTCCCATATCAATAATATGATCCGCTTCACGCATCATCATTTCATCATGCTCTACTACTACAACTGTATTTCCCAAATCACGAAGTTCTTTCAACACATTAATGAGATTGGCAGTATCTCTCGGATGCAGGCCAATGCTTGGTTCATCCAGAATGTATAATGAATCTGTAAGATTACTTCCCAATGATCGTGTAAGCTGGATACGCTGACTTTCTCCACCGCTCAATGTATTGGCCAAACGGTTCAATGTTAAATAACCCAAGCCCACATGCAGCAACGTCTGGATTCTATTGTGCAGTTCAATTAAAATTCGCTTGCCCACCTGCTGATCATAGGAGCTCAACTTCAACTCATCAAACCAAACCTTTAAATCTTTTACCGGCATTTCACATAATTCACCTATGTGTTTATCACCCACTTTTACATACAATGCTTCTTTACGCAGGCGGTAGCCTTTACAATCAGTACAGGTGGTGCGTCCCCTGTAGCGACTTAACAGTACACGATACTGTACTTTGTATAAATTGCTTTCTACTTCTTTAAAAAAATCATCAATGCCCAGGGCCGTACCTACTCCTTCCCATAATTGTTTGTACTGCTCTTTGGTTAAATCTGCAATGGCTTTGTGCACGGGAAATGTGCGTGCTGTGTTTTTGATAAACTGATCTCTCCACCATCCCAGCTTTTCACCTTTCCATGGAGCTACCGCACCTTCATATACACTTAAACTTTTATCCGGTATTACAAGGTCTTCATCAATACCTAATACCTGGCTGAAACCCTCGCACACAGGGCATGCCCCATAGGGATTATTGAAGGAGAATAAATTGGGTACCGGTTCTTCAAACTTTATTCCATCCAGTTCAAACTTATTGGAGAAATGAAAGAGTTCATTACCATCTTTCTCCAGGTACATTTCACCTTCGCCTTCATAAAAAGCAGTGCCTGCACTGTCTGCAATACGATGCAGATCGTCTTCATCAAAATCTTTGGCTACAAGCCTGTCAATAAGAATATAGAAACCATACTCCGCATCAGCATTGGCAAACTGCTGTTTCAATTGCTTATCACTTAAGGCAAGTAATTCTTCAATAGGAAGTACTTCACTCTCCTTACTACTTTTAACTTTTGATTTTTTGGTTTCTGCTTTTTTAAAAATTCTTGTAAACCCTTTTTGCAATAAAATATTCAGTTCTTCCTTAATACTTCGTTTGGCATGTACAGGAAATACTGCCAGTATCAATATTTTTGTGCCCTCTTTAAAACCCTGCACTATTTTCACCACATCGGTTACATCGTCTTTCTTTACTTCTCTGCCGCTAATGGGTGAAATCGTTTTACCAACTCTTGCATACAGCAAACTGAGGTAATCATAAATCTCCGTCATACTACCCACAGTAGAGCGTGGTGTACGTGTAATTACTTTTTGCTCAATGGCAATGGCAGGGCACAAACCTTTGATATATTCAACATCGGGTTTGTTCATACGGTTGAGAAACTGGCGTGCATAAGCACTCAAACTTTCAGCATAACGCCGTTGACCCTCTGCATATAAAGTATCAATGGTAAGTGAAGACTTACCACTGCCGCTTACACCTGTAACCACAACCAACTTGTTTCGTGGAATGGTTACTGAAACATTTTTAAGGTTATGAACCTTTGCGCCCTTAATGAAAATATTTTCTTTTGAAACCGGCTTTGATGCAACTGCCGCTGCTGCCTGTACCTCTTTACCCATAAGTACACAAATTTAGAAGAAAACCAAGTTGAAACCTGACAGTAATGGTAACATTCCCATACCGCATACGGAAAATACGAAAGCTGCTGCTGCGTGGGGATACGTTAAATTCTTCTAAATGTTGGTTGGTTCAATTTTTTCATATATTTTTATTTCTGAAATTCAATATTCCTAAACAGCCCTAAATTATTTAAGCCTATAGCGCAACTTCTACTTTATTAACAACAGTTACTAAGAACATTACTGATTAATTACTGAAAACCATCAACCGTAGAATTGTATGCGTACACATGAACAATTTACCGATCAGCAATTGGTACACCTTTTTAAAGATGGTGACTCCACTGCATTAGAAACACTCGTGCTTCGTCATAAAGACAAGCTATTTACTTCGATCATTCTGCTGGTAAAAGATAAATACCTGGCTGAAGATTTGTTTCAGGAGGTATTCATCCGTGTTATAGACACTATACGTGGTAACCGCTATACAGAGGAAGGCAAATTTTTGCCATGGGCCATGCGTATTGCCCATAACCTTTGTGTGGATCATTTTCGCCGTGTAAAGCGTACGCCCATTATAAAAACCAGCGATAATCATGATATTTTTGAGGTGCTCAATTTCAGTGATGAAAACGCTGAGCAAAAAATGATGAAAAACCAGAGCTACGACCTTATTCGCCGTATGCTGGATTTATTACCTGAAGAACAACGGGAGGTAATTATCCTGCGTCATTATGCTGATTTGAGTTTTAAAGAAATTGCAGGACTCACACATTGCAGCATCAACACAGCACTGGGCCGCATGCGCTACGGTCTCATTAACATGCGTAAGATGATGACGGAAAAACAGATTTCATTATAAACTGATTGTCCTTATAAAAAAAAATCCCGCAGCTAGTGCGGGATTTTTTTTATGCACTGATTTTTTCAGTTCTGAAAATAATCTTCCATCCAAAGTACCCCTGCAAAAACCACTATCACTAAGACGGCAAAGAAAATCTCTAATTTAAACTTAGAATAATCTTTGCCTTTAAGCGCTTTAATAATTCCGGAAGTTCTGTTGAATATGACCCATAAAAAAAAGAATTAATAAAATGATATGCGCTTTCATGATGTTGATACAAGTTGTTTGTTCATGCTTTCTTAAACGCCCATTTCAGCATTTCCTTCCAGCTTGCTTTTTTGCCATACATTAGAATACCAGTGCGGTAAATTTTGGCACTGAGCCATGTAGTAAATAAAAATCCTCCGATGAGCAGCACCATTGACAAAGCAAGTTGCCAGTAAGGAACACTCTCCGGCACGCCACCTGCTACCCTTGCCATCATTACAATGGGCGAAGTAAAAGGAATCACGCTTCCCCAAAATGCCAGCGGACCACTTGGATTTTCAATAGTTGATGTGAGCATAATAAAACCAAAGATGATGGGCATGGTGATAGGAAGCATTAATGATTGAGCTTCCTGCGGGTCTTCATTAATTACACTTCCTACAGCTGCAAACAAAGCTGCATAAAATAAATAACCGCCGAGGAAATAAAACAGGAAAAGACTGATTACTGCAAACCAATTAACTCCGGAAGCAACAAAACCTGCACCTTCTGCCATTTTTAAAATCATTGTATTGTTACGGGAGGCAGAAGGTAATGCTTCATTGGCCTGCTGCGCACCCTGCAACATTTCAGGTGTAACAAATGCCTGTAATACGCTGCTTAATATCATTATTAAAACAATCCAAAGCAATAACTGTGTTAAGCCCACTGCTGCAATACCGATTATTTTACCAAGCATCAGCTGAAATGGCTTTACACTGCTTACCATAACTTCAGCAATACGATTCATTTTTTCTTCCATTACACCACGCATTACACTGGCACCATAAATAAATAAAGTAATATAAATGATAATACCACTTACAAAACCAATAATGGAAGCAATTTTTTTATTTCCCTCCTTCAATTCAAAACCTTTTACCCTGTATGAACGAAAGTTGAGCAAATCCTCATTTTCACTTTCACTACGTATAGAGTCAATGATAGCACGGCTTACCCCCTTTTCAAGCAACAACTTTTCTTCATTTACTTTTTGCAATTGTTTCTTTACAGCTCCTTCTGTAGCCAAGCCCAATTCTTTTTGTGAATACAGTCTCACAGAATCAGGCGTTAATTTATCAGAAGAGTAAATCATCAATACTCCGTCAAATTTTTTTTCATTATAGTTACCGAGGTTCACATCATCAACAAATGAAAAAAAGGCAGCAGAGCTGTTGTCAAATTTATTTTTATACAGGTTACTTTCATCTTTTACAGCAATTTTATATTGATGAATAGATTTTGCACCAAGATAGGCTGAGCCGCCAATAAATAAAACCATTACCAACGGCAATAAAAAAGTAGACAGTAAAAAAGTTTTGTTTTTTACACGTGTGAGGTACTCACGTTTTATGATAATGAAAATTTTGTTCATAATTGTTGTTTATGCATTAACAGTTTCAAATTGACGTGCAGCAGGTGTGCCTTCCACCAAATGAATAAATATTTCATTAAGCGAAGGTAGAATTTCATGATAAGCAATAATCTGTTTGTTCTGATTCATAAAATGTTTCAGCACATCATTGCCCGAATATCCGTCATGAATTTTTACAATCAACTCATTTTTATTTTGATGCACTATATGAAAAGATGGATGCTCGTAGTTAGCATGATCTTCATTCAATTCAAGATTAAATATATTTTCTTTGAATTTTTGCTTTACCTCTTTTACACTGCCATCAAGAATTTTATTACCCTTGTTTACCAATATGATGTGGTCGCATATTTCCTCAACCTGCTCCATACGGTGTGTACTAAAGATGATAGAAGTGCCTTTTTGTGCCAGTGCGTATATCTCATCTTTAATCAAATTGCTGTTTACAGGATCAAGTCCGCTGAAGGGTTCATCAAGTATAACCAACTTCGGCTCATGAAGTACGGTGGTAACAAACTGCAGTTTCTGCCCCATGCCTTTGGAGAGGTCTTCCACTTTTTTATTCCACCAGCTGCCCATTTCAAATTTTTCAAACCACAGTTTAACTTTATTAAATGCATCCTGCCTGCTCAAGCCTTTGAGTTGTGCCAGATACATGGCCTGTTCGCCCACTTTCATTTTTTTATACAACCCACGCTCTTCGGGCATGTAACCAATCTCAATTACGTCATTCACCGGATCAAACTTCTTACCATTGAGCAGAATAGTTCCCGCATCAGGATAAAAAATACCGGTAATCATTCGGATCAATGTGGTTTTACCTGCGCCATTGGGCCCCAGTAACCCAAAAATGGAACCTTTGTTTAAGGTAAAGCTGATGTCATCAACAGCCTTTTGTGAAGAGAAGTATTTCTTCAGGTTTTGAACTTCTAAAATTGTGCTCATACGGTTGATTAGTGTATTGAAAAACAAATTTGTTACAAGGTAATACTGTCGTAATTTATTTTTTATTATAGTTGATAAACGGCGTTTGCAATCATTTGTGCCACCTTCTCACCATCCATAGCTGCACTTACAATACCTCCTGCATAGCCGGCGCCCTCAGCACAAGGATACAGGTTTTTTATTTGCGGATGCTGCAGCGTATCAGCATCACGTGGAATACGAACGGGTGAAGAAGTTCTGGATTCTGTGGCCACTGCTACCGCTTCATTGGTAAAATAGCCCCGCATTTTTTTGCCAAAGGCATGAAAGCCCAAACGCAAACGCTCAAAAATAAAATCAGGCAATACCGTATCAAGGTTTACAGCATTAAGTCCGGGCACATAAGAACATGGTGGCAGAGCTGCCGATGTTTTTTTATGAAACATATCAGCCATACGCTGAGCCGGGGCTATAAAATTTCCCCCGCCCATTTCATATGCTTTTTGTTCTACTGCCTGTTGAAAATACATCATGAGTAAAGGATGGTTTTCCAGGTTTTGGTTCCTGTATTCTGTTATTTGCGATTTAAGGTAATGGATAGCGTCTTTTTCTTCTACACTCACTACCATACCGCTGTTTGCATAAGGATTGTTTCGCTTTGAAGGACTCCAGCCATTTACAACCAGTTCGCCGGGTGATGTTGAAGCGGGGGCTATAATCCCTCCGGGGCACATACAAAAACTAAATACACCTTTCCCTTGCACCTGCTCTACCAAACTATAGGAAGCTGGTGGTAAAAACGCATTGCGGGCAGTACAATGGTATTGAATAGCATCAATAATTTGTTGGGGATGTTCTACTCTTACACCTAATGCAAATGGCTTGGCTTCAATTGCAATATTGTTTTTATGTAACAATTCAAATACATCTCTTGCACTGTGACCGGTAGCTAAAATAACAGCGTCAGCATTTAATGTTGTTTGATGATTTACTTCTATTGCTTGGAGCACATTGCGATCAACTTTAAAATTGGTGAGCTTCGTTTCAAAATGTACTTCACCACCGCATTGCAGAATATGTTCACGCATGGCAGTGATGATATACGGCAATTTGTTTGTACCGATATGCGGATGACTTTGATATAATATTTTTTCATCGGCACCAAAATGATGAAACAGTTCCAATACCCGCTGGATATTACCCCGTTTATTACTGCGTGTATACAATTTTCCATCACTGTAGGTGCCGGCACCTCCTTCACCAAAACAATAATTACTTTCAGGATTGAGAATTCCTTCTTTATTGAGAGCAGCTAAATCTCTTCTGCGGCTGCGTACATCTTTCCCTCTTTCAATGATGATGGGTTTAATACCAAGCTCTATCAACTTTAATGCAGCAAATAAACCCGCCGGACCTGCACCTACAATTATTACCTGATTCTTTGCGTGATGTACTTCTTTCCATTCAAAGAACATTGTATTACGTGCTTGGAATGGTTCATTAATAAATACCTGAGCTGAGATGTTTACCCAAACCTGCCTGCTGCGTGCATCAAAACTCTGTTTGAGAATATAATATCCGTTAACGGATGTAACCGGAATTGCTTTTACAGCGGCAATATGGCTGCTGATGCTTTGTTGAGAAGCTGCCTGTTCAGGCGTTAATTTTAATTGAATCAATTGTGGCATGTGTCAAGTATTGAACCTGAAAACATTTTAAAGAAACAAAGATAAATGCAGAAAAAGGATTATTACAGAATCAGTAGTATGTAATTAAAATAAATTACCCCCGCATAAGCAGGGGTAACGAACTATAGAGTACGGACCAAGAAAACAAAGTGCAACATTCAAAGTAATATCAATCTCCGGTTCTCTTTCGCTTTTCTCAGGATGATGGATTGAAGTGTTCACTCAGTGAACGGAGAATTAGGGTACGGATTAACATTAAAGCGATATTACACTTTGAGTTTTTTTATAAATACAATTTTTTTTTGAAAACAAAGAATATAACGTAGAGTACTACAAGGGTAAGACGCCATAGCCATGTAACAGACTCTGGGTCCATTTTTTGCATTTGAAGTTTCATAAATACGGATTTACGGATTTTTTAGGGTATAAAACAGTTCAGCAGGTTCTGATTAAATTCATCAGAAGTACTGAGGACATCTCATTGAATTTTTGTTTTTAAACCAATCTGCATATACATCTCCAATTTTCCATGTTAAACGGAATGTACTGGAAAAGTAAGAGTCATTTCGCTCAGGATTTCCTCTTTTCTTTCCAAAAATATCATTTGGATTTCTTAAGCCATAGGGTGTATATCCGGGAATACTTGATGGATAAAAATCACTTGGATTGGATAAATATCTTGCTATTTCAGCCTGTGCAGGACTCATATAGTTTGCATACAGGTTTGGATTGATATAACGTTCGCTTACGTCGTCAATGTAATCGCTGCCGGTAACTCTGTGTATGATTTCAATACCAAATGTGAGGCGTTCAGTAATGTCATATTTAATACCCACACCCATTGGTATGCAATAGCTTGTTGTACTGTACATCGGTTTTCCTGTTTCGCTCATTCCCTGTCCTTCAATACGGAGTGGTCTTAAATCAACCCATGATTCGGTACCGGTTGGTGAAACATATAAACCCTGTGGATTGAATTGAAACACACCAATACCACCAATCACATACGGACGAAAGCGTGGCAATCCCCATCCGTTTCTGAGACTGATAAACGCTGTGGGGTAAAGTTCAATGCCCACATATGCTTCTGTAAGCGGCGAACGAAAAGTGAGGTTGCGATACTTTCTTGCACCTTCCCATGTATCTGCAGGTTGTTTTTGACGAATCAAACGATCATCGCCTTCCATCTCGCCCAAATTAAAAGCAGCACGAAAACCAATCCACTCAGAAGGATAATAAGATGCAGATATTCCACCAATAAAATTTGTTACAGGAATATTATTGTCTTTGGGACCCAAAGTACCTTTTCCACGATTTCCACCCAAATCGCCCAAAAAATTCATTGGGCCGGCGTTTAAACCAATTTCCCAACGACCATTTGAGGACGATAAACCTATCTGGCCTTTGATTGACTCAACTCCAATAAATAATAAGGAAAAAGTGTACAATGCAGTAAGTAATACACGATTCTTCATGGATTGAAGGCTTTGGTTTTTCGATTTAGAAAACAGGATATTGCATGACAATATTAGAAAAGAAATTCTGGGCGTCAAAATTTTTTCCCTTTTTCTAAGTGTTCTTTCTATAGTACCTGTTGGTTTCATGCGTTTCTACGCTGTGAGTTTCGTAAAATTACTCAAACATTCCTTACTTTAAAACCATTTCAATATGCTCAATACCATCTTCCAGGTAAACAGGTCCTGTTTGGTCAAAGCCGAAAGATTCATAAAACCTTTTTAGATAAAGCTGTGCTCCTATTTTAATGGACTGCCTGCCAAACAATTGATAACAGGCTTTGATGGACTGCTGCATTAATTCTTTTCCTGCACCCTGTTTGCGCACATCAGCATGTGTTATTACTCTGCCAATAGATGGTTCCCGGTAAGATACGCCTGCCGGAAGCAACCTTGTATAAGCCATAAGTTGTCCCTCATCGCTAAAACCCATCAGATGATATGATTTCAGATCTTTATTATCAGCATCCTGGTAAATGCAGTTTTGTTCTACTACAAATACTTCACTGCGTAATTGCATAATAAAATAAAGTTCATGCGGAGTAAGTTGGTTAAAAGGTTTTAACACCCAATGCAATTGTACCATACTAATAGTTATATTTTTCTTTCCAGAGTTGTTTTAAAAATTTACGCATTTCGTTTTCACGTGCATTCTTACCCGGTTCATAGAGTTGCTTCCCTTTGATAGCTTCAGGCAAATATTCCTGTGATGAAAAATTATTTTCATAATCATGGCTGTATTCATATCCTTTTTTATAACCCATGTCTTTCATGAGTTTAGTAGGTGCATTACGAATGTGTAAAGGCACGGGCAAATCGCCATATTGTTTTACTGCTGCCATGGCCTCACCAATAGCTACAGTAGCTGAATTACTTTTGGGTGATGAAGCCAGATAAATAGCACATTGTGATAAAATGAGCTGACTTTCAGGATAACCGATTTTATTCACAGCTTCAAATGTTGCATTGGCTAAGAGCAAGGCATTGGGATTAGCATTGCCGATGTCTTCACTGGCGAGAATCAATAATCTGCGTGCAATAAACTTTACGTCTTCACCCCCTTCAATCATACGTGCCAGCCAATAAACTGCTGCATTGGGATCACTGCCCCGGATGGATTTGATAAAAGCTGAAATAATATCATAATGCTGCTCACCGCTCTTATCATACAAGGCCATTTTTTGCTGAATGGTGTTGAGTACAATTTCGTCAGTAATGATAGCGGGTGACGTATTGATTGAGTCTATCACAATTTCTAAAACATTCAACATTTTTCTTGCATCACCTCCGCTTAATCGTAAGATAGCTTCGGTTTCCCTCAATTCAATTTGCTTTTGCTTTAACTCTTCATCTTCTGTAATTGCCGTATGGAGTAATTGCAGCAAATCTTCTTTACCCAATGCTTTTAATACAAATACCTGACAACGGCTGAGCAAGGCACTGTTCACTTCAAACGAAGGATTCTCCGTTGTAGCGCCGATGAGTATAATGATTCCTTTTTCTACAGCACCCAGCAAGGCATCCTGCTGACCTTTATTGAACCGGTGAATTTCATCAATAAACAAAATAGCCTTGCTGGTTTGCTTTGCCTGCTCAATTACTTCCCGTACTTCTTTTACACCACTGCTGATAGCGCTGAGTTGAAAGTAACTTGCATGAACGCTGTGCGCAATAATATTTGCAATCGTTGTTTTGCCTACACCCGGCGGGCCCCACAAAATCATACTGGGGATATTGTTATTGGCAATGGCACGCTGCAAAATACTTCCTTCACCGGTGAGGTGCTGCTGACCTACAAGTTGGGCTAAAGAAGAAGGACGCAAACGTTCTGCCAATGGAGATTGCATGATGGCAATTTACTATAACTGTGCCATCTTAAAACGAAAAATGTTTCCCACGAAGTACACAAAGGAGCACAAAGACAAAACAGTGTACTTTGTGCCTTTGTGGGATTTTCTTTTAAGGGTTGTACGTTTTTATGAATGCTTCAATTTTATTAAACGCATCTGTATATGTGGCTGCATCCCAATCACCATGCCCACCACTTGGATAAAAAACAAACTGATGGGCAACACCCAGCATTTGTAATCTATCCCGCAACAAAGTAGATTGCGAAGGCGACACAATAATATCAGCGCCGCCCTGTAAAATAATTGTAGGGCTGCTGGTATTGGAAACGAATGTAAGTGGCGATGACTGCTGATACAGTGTTGGGTTAAGTGCCGGAGTGGTTCCGGTAACGTTTAACAACAATAAGGGAACAAGCGGGTTTGGTGGATTAGTATAGAACTGAGTAAGTTCAGTGGGACCAAAGAAATCAACAACTGCTTTTATTTTTACAGGAGATGAATTTTTATAAGCATGCAGCAATGCTAAATGTGCACCGGCACTGGCACCGGCCAATAC
>CAYPBV010000011.1:0-45221 GCA_964409025.1 uncultured Chitinophagaceae bacterium
GCGTCAGATGTGTATAAGAGACAGGTGCAGCAGCTGTGAGTTTTTGGTATTGCATGATAATATTGATAATAAAAAATATTGCCCCGCCTGTGGAAGCGAAGTGCAACTGCCGGAGTTGCCCAAAGAAGAATATGAACCTGTAGGCGCTGCCAAAACCATTGAAACTATTTTAAAACAACTGGGCAAAGATGTGCGCCTGGCACGTGAAGGCGTAAATGTGTGGAGTGTTAAAGAAGGCAGCGCTAAAATTGTAATTCGTTACAACCCCGATAACTATTTTGTAGCGGCTGATGCTTATTTGTGTTTACTGCCCAGAGAAATTTCATTTATAAAACCCCTCTATGAGTTTTTGCTTCGGGAAAACTATAACAGCAACGGACTGGTGCTGAGCTGTGCCAAAGAAAATATAATTCTCAGTATGATTGTGTATGATCTGGATCTTACACCCGAAGCAGGAGTTAACAGTTTTAAACACTTATTTCAAAAAGCAGATGCATATGATGATTTGCTCAAGCATGAGTATAAATGCATGGAACGGGTGGAGGAGTGATTATTTATTTGCTTCCATCACTTCTGCCAACTCATCTTTTGTTAAGCCGCTGCCGGCTAAAACAGAAAGTATAAATTCTGTTTTACGCTTATTGTATATTTCTCTTGTCATTGCTGTTTCAGTAATCAATTCTCTTTTTAATTGATTATAAATTTGAGCAAGTTGCTCATTGTTGAGTAATGCATCCCGAAACAGCAAATGATTTTTTAATGCTAGGCTGTTTGATAAACACACATACAGGTGATGTGTCATCCATTTCCTGCCGGCAGTTGTTAGAGGAACAAGCAAGGTTGTTTGTTTAAAAGCAAAACGACCCATTATTCCCAGTTCTCCTTTAGAACTATAACCTGCCGCATCCAGTCTGTTTGAAATTTCAGGAAGTGCTTCTTTTTGTTCGGGAATAATATCAATATCCAGGATAGGTTTTGCAATAATGCCGGGAATGGCTGTGCTACCCACATGCTCAATTGTTGAAGGAATGCCTTTTAGTAATTCAGAGAAAACCTGCCGGAGTTGTTCAAATTCAATTTTCCACTTCGGATTGTATGTTTCAAGCTGTAACAACATTTAATGTTTGCTTTCACCAAACGTAAGCAAATTATGATCAGGGTCCAGCAATGAAAATTCTTTTTGTCCCCATGGCTTTACCTCCAGTGGCCCGTTAGGATGTATGGTAACTTCATTTTTGATCAATGTGTGATACAGTTCGTCAATAGCATTGGTGCGTACATACACCTGCCCGTAATTCTCCAATGGATTCAATTCTTTAAACAGAAAGAAATGAAGTTCTACATTATCTTTTGCCAACATTAAGTAGGCCTCATAATCAGTTTGGCCAATATCCTGAAACCCCAACCGATCAATGTAATAATGACGTGTTATTTTTTTATCACGCATGGGCAGTTTGGGATGTATGGATTTAAGCATTATTCTTTTGTTGTTGTTATCAAATGTACACCAGCCCACACAATCCAGGCCACCAATCCAAACACAAACACACGAAACCCATACAGATTTACAAATACAAACCCGGAAACCAGCAATAATAATGCTGTAAGTACCAGCCCTATTCCAAAATAGCCAAGCCATGCCGGTAAGGTTTTTGTTTTCACTGTTTCAATACTCCATAACAGTACACCCAAGCACAGCAGACCGATTAGAATATAATCAAATGCATGATTGAGCGACATACCGTATTTCAGGAATGGTTTCAGTGTTTCAATCATAGCAGCATCCGCATCAGCAAAACGAGTTATAAAAACAGGCAATGCCAATCCATTTATAGCTGCTGCCAGCATTCCGGCAATCAAAGCAAACAGTACAAATGCCATTGCCAGTTGTGATAGTAATTTTTCCTTGCCTACTACCGTGTACAGGCCTTTAAAGCCAACATAACAAACGGGCATTGCAGCAATGGCAATAGCATGACTGATGACAATCATCCTTGTTGCACTCAGTAACTGTTCAAAACTTCCGCCTGCAGGGTGCAGTACCATTGTTACTGTTAAAAGAAAGGAACCTGTAAGCAGCGCTACACCTGTTTTTGCTGATGCATTCATCTTGTAAAGGATTGTTCAGCAAACTTAATAATCCGGCTTAGCCATAAACTTGATTCTGATCAAGAAATAATTTTGCGGCGCACACGGCTGAGTGTTTCTGGCGTAATGCCCAGAAAAGATGCAATTGTTTTTGCCGGAAACAGTTGAATGTATTGTGGTTTTTGCCGGAGTAGTAATTCATATTTTTCTTCGGGCGAAAGACGGTTATTTTGAAATACGAGGTTGGCATGCCCTGCTTCCATTAATTTGCCAAGCTGGAAAAAAGCAGGCGATGTTTGTATGAGCTCATGTAAATCGCTCAGCGAAAAATAAAACAATTCACTGTCTTCAGTAACAGAAAGATGAAATGATGAAGGTTTTTGAGAAGTGAAACTTTTGATTTCCAGCATCCATTCATGTTGCGCAAAGAGATTAATTATATGTTCATCATTATCCGTAAGCCTGGCGGCGCCTTTATTTATAAAATAAACGGTAGTACAAACCTGCCCGCTTTTTAATAGTACATCATTTTTGAGTGCCGTTTGTACGTGAAGCTTTGCCTTAAGCATTTCCAAATGCTCTTGTGAAAGATGTACATATTGCTGCAAAGCGGTTTCTAAATTCCTGAACATATTATGACATCAAATGTAACCTCACCTTGTAAATATCCGCTACTTTTGCACCGCAAAATTTACAGCATGAAACTTTCATATCTCTCCGAAACTTTAGTGGGTTCAGAAATTGTAAAACTGGGCAATCAGATTAAAGAACGCATCCGTAATGGAGAGCGTATTTATAATTTTACGATAGGTGATTTTGACAGCAGTGTATTTCCTATTCCTGCAGCATTGGAAAAAGAGATTATTGATGCATACAATCATCGCTATACTACTTATCCTGCGGCAGAAGGTATACTGGAATTACGCAAAAGTGTTTCAGCTTTTATTAAAGAGCGTGAAGGATTAGACTATGGCGTACATGAAATACAAATTGCAAGTGGCGGTCGTCCGTTAATATATTCCGTGTTTCGTGCTATTGTGGATAAAGGCGATAAGGTGATTTATGCAGTGCCCAGCTGGAACAACAACCACTATGTGCATTTTAACGATGCGCAGCATATTGTAGTAGAAGCTACGCCTGAAAATAATTTTATGCCACGGGCTGAGGATTTGAAACCGCTTTTAAAAGGTGCTTCCCTGCTTTGCCTCTGTACACCGCAAAATCCTACGGGCACCATGCTCACCAGAGAAGAGCTTGAAAAAATTTGTGATTTGATTTTGGAAGAAAACAAAACAAGGCAGCCGCATGAAAAGAAATTATTCCTCATGTTCGATCAAATGTACTGGACACTCACTTTCGGCGAAAATAAACATTACAATCCTGTTACTCTTCGTCCTGAAATGAAAGAAGTTACTGTGTTTATTGACGGCATCAGCAAAGTATTTGCCGCTACAGGAGTACGTGTAGGCTGGGCATTGGGACCTGAATTGATTATTTCAAAAGTAAAAGCCATTCTTTCACACGTAGGTGCATGGGCACCCATGGCCGAGCAGGTGGCTACTGCAAAATATTTATTGCAAAAAGAGGCGATTGATAACTATCTCGTTCATTTTAAAGAGGAAATCAGTTATCGCCTAATTGAAATTGCCAAAGGGTTTCATCAATTAAAGAGCGAAGGTTTTACTGTTGATGTGGTAGAACCGCAGGGTGCTATTTATCTTACCATTAAAATCGATGTGGCCGGATCCAAAAAAGCGGATGGCACCTTATTAGAAACACAGGCTGATGTAACACAGTATTTACTGGATGAAGCCAAGCTTGCTATTGTTCCTTTTTATGCATTTGGTGCGGCAAAACATTCTCCGTGGTACCGCTTAAGTGTGGGTACCTGCCGTAAAGAAGAGATTCCTGAGTTTTTAGGAAAGCTGAAAGAGGCGTTAAAGAAGTTAAAGAAGTTGAGCCGTTAGGGCATAAATGATAAAAAATAAATTTACACATCCGGCTAAGCGTATCAGCAATGAACATTGAACTCATCCGTGATTATTGTTTAAGCAAACCAAACGCAGAAGAAACGCAGCCGTTTGGTCCTGATGTACTCGTGTTCAAAGTTCATAACAAAGCCTTTCTTTTATTACCATTGAATACAGAAGATCTTCGTTTCAACGTAAAATGCAATCCGGAGCTTGCATTGGAACTTCGTGAACAATACAGCTCCGTGTTACCCGGCTTTCACATGAATAAAAAGCACTGGAATACCATCATTGTTGATGGCAGTATTCCTGCCAAACACATCAAAGAATGGATTGATCATTCCTATGAACTGATAGCAAAGCCTATTAAAAAACGATGAGCTGCTAATTTAGATGCTGCTCTATCAGCTGCTGAAGTTGTTTTGCCGGAACCACTCCCGACTGACGCCATACAATCTTTCCTTTTTTAAACAATATAAGCGTAGGTACACCCTGAATGCCATACTGAGTTGCAACATTCGGATTTTTATCTACATCAATTTTTAAAATCGTAGCAGCATCTCCAACAGATGATTTGAGATCCTGTAAAATAGGTTTCATCATTTTACAGGGACCGCACCATTCAGCAAAAAAATCAACCAATGTGGGTTTTTGACTATTGATGATTTCGGAAAAAGCGGATGCCATGAGCGAATGTTTATGCAAAGGTTATAAAAAATGAGCTGCGGGATTGTGACAAATGTCATAGAAAACAGAATCAGATCTGTTATTCTCTTTGTATTTCAATTATTAGGGATGAATCAGTACTTTTTGTATTTTTTCTTTCAATACAGGAAGGTCTTCAATAATTACCTGCCAAACCAATTCCGCATCAATTCCAAAGTATTCATGAACAAGAATATTCCGCATACCTGTTATCTTTCCCCATTCAATCTCAGAAAACTGTTCTTTGGTTTGTTTCGTAATAATATTTGCGGCTTCCCCAATTATTTCAACCTGCTTTACAGAAGCAAAACGCATCATGGAATTTGCAAGAAATTCTTCCAGCGTAACATTTTTTGTGTAAGTTTCAATCTCTGAAATGGCATCTAAAATATGTTGAAGGCGTTGCTTATCTCCCAACTTTTCTTTCATAAATAAGTTGCTTTTCTTTTTCAATAAAAGGGAGAATATATTTTGACACAGCTTTAGAGGAAACAAGGTCAACTTTCCTTTTTAACTTTTTTTCCAGCCCTTCTTTCATCGTTACAAAACCAAGACCTATGTGTTGGGAGTAATCAAGGTCAACAAGAATATCAATATCACTTGATGTTTCTGCTTCATTGCGAACATAAGAACCAAATAGAAAAGCTTTCAATACAGGCTGCGTACTGAAGTATTCACTGATAACTTGTATTTCCTTAGAAGTTAATTGCACAATCAAATTTAATTCAATTCTTTTGATTCAGGTAATCTCTCTGATTTCATATCTTTCTTAACTTGCCTTCATGCATATCCAAAGCAAACTGCCCCATGTAGGCACTACTATTTTTACAGTAATGAGCGCACTGGCTGCTGAACATAAAGCCATCAATCTGGGTCAGGGTTTTCCAGATTATCCCATGAATGAAGAACTTATTGCTAAAGTAAATGAAGCGATGCGCCGAGGTAACAATCAATATGCTCCCATGCCCGGCTTACCTGCTTTAAGAGAAAGCCTGGCAGAAAAAGCGTCCTTTCTGTATAACGCAACGATCAACCCCGATACAGAAATAACCATTACTCCCGGTGGTACCTATGCTATTTACACCGCACTCACCACCATCTTACAAAAAGAAGATGAGGTGATTGTGTTTGAACCGGCATACGACAGTTATATTCCCAATATTGAAATCAATGGTGCAAAGGCCGTGCCCCTGCCTTTAACCTATCCTGATTATAAAATTGATTGGGAACTGGTGAAGCAAACCATCAATGTAAAAACGAAAGCTATCATCATCAACTCGCCGCACAATCCCACGGGCAGCGTAATTGATAAACAGGATATTGAAGAATTAAAAATCATTACTGCGGGTACAAACATCTTTATCATAAGTGATGAAGTGTATGAGCACCTCATCTTTGATGAATTGCAGCATGAAAGTATACTCAGGTATCCTGAGCTTTTAGAGCGGAGTTTTGTTTGTTTCTCCTTTGGCAAAACCTATCACTGCACGGGATGGAAGCTGGGCTATTGCATAGCGCCGGCTGCATTAATGAAAGAGTACAGAAAAGTACATCAGTTCAATTGCTTTACCTGTTTTACGCCGGCACAGGTGGCGCTGGCTGAATATGTAAAAGATAAAGATGCGTATTTATCATTACCCCGTTTTATGCAGCAAAAACGTGATTACTTTATTGAGCTGATGAAGAATACCAAGTTTGATTTGCTCACCACACACGGCAGTTACTTTGTATGCGCCAGTTATGGACGCATCAGTGATGAGGGTGATAAAGAACTTGCCATACGATTAACGAAAGAAGCAGGTGTGGCTACTATTCCTGTATCAGCCTTTTATCATGACGGTAAAGATGATAAAGTGGTGCGGTTTTGTTTCAGTAAGAAAAACAGAACATTGCAACAGGCTGTAGAACGGTTGATGAAGATGTAAGACTTACATCAAACTAAACCTTTTCTATTATTTTCTCTTACTCTTTTTGTATTTAGAGTATACAACCTCCTCCATTGTTTTACCTTTTACTTTACTCTCAGCCCAGCTTATTAAATCCATATATGCAAAGGCTCTGGTTTCATGGCGGTTGTTTTCAAGATGTATGATTTCATCCAGTAGCTTATTCAATGCCTTTTTAATCTTTTCCGGATTCTTTTCATCAAAACTATTCTTCAAAAATTTCAGTAATGCCTCTTCTGCTTTGGTAAAGTTTTTCATCTTTTCCATAAAGCGTTGTACACTTTTGCTTAATGAATCGAGGATGTCATAATTACCCAGTTCATAATGACTGAGCAGGTGAACCAGGCGGGCATAACACTGTAAGTCAATACGTAGGTCCATTGGTCCGTTCATAATGCGGTGTACATAATCAATGGCTTTATCATAGTTGCCGCTGCCAAAGTAGAGCAAGGCAATTTTATAGTTGAACACCAAAATGCGGTGTGGATCTACAAACAAACTATATTCATTCAGCTTCTCTTCAATTTCAGGAACCAGAGTTAAGCCTTCTTTAAAAGTGCCTTTCATTAAATGGCCGTTAATGCGTGCTGTGTTGATATAGATAGAGGTGTGAATGCGAAAGTTGTCATTCTTTCTTGCTTCAGCCGTGGCTTCATATGCTTCAAACTCTGCCAGCACTTCATCGTGTGCTTTAAAATTGCGCAGATCAAAATGTGAGTTCAACAGGGCCTGCATACCTTTGATATAATGGCCCGTTTCTATAGCTGTTAAATGCGGGTGTGTGCGGTAAAGGTTCACCCATTTTTGGGCATAACGATAGTACATTAAAAAATCCTGACGAATAAAGGCATACCAGCAATAACTCTGATAATAGTACAACGCTTCATAAAAGCCGTTGAGCTTGCTGATGTCTTTTGGCAGGTTGTGTTTAAAATATTCTTTAATGTCTTTCTCATCTTCTTCATCACGGGAATGCCCGTGAATTACATACCATCGGTATAACAGCAAAGCAAGGTTGCTCAATTTTGTAACACGGTCTATATGGCTGCTCACCTGCAGTGCCTCATCCGTCATTGCCTGAGTTTTATCGGTGCTGCTTCGGGTAATATGGAGTATTTCAATTTTTTTCTCCAGTGAAATTAACTGTACAAGTGTATTAAACTTTTGATTGGCTCTTGCCTGTTCTTTTGCCTTTTCAATAATACGCAGCGCCTGTTGTTTCAATCCTTTGTTGTAGAGAATGCGGGCATGGTCCAGGTGCTCACTTAACTGCAGGTCTACATTATCAGTAGTTTTCAGCAGTCGTAACGCTGCCAGCAGTTCATTGTAGAGATGTGTTTTGAGATTGGCCAGTTTGGTTTTGCTGTTATCGCTAATTTTTTTGAGCAGCACTTCTTCATCGTACTCCTGCATCTTATCCAGCGCATCATAGAGCTGCACTACCTTAAGGTCTTCTTTGCCGCTGCTGCGTTTTATATAAAGTTTAAAATGCCTCTTCTCGGCTTTTTCAAGCGAGTGTACAAGGTGAAAAAGTGCATCTGTAAAACGGTTGGCCATAAAAAAAATTTGTGCTCAAATCCTTTGCAGGCAAGGGTTTTAATGAAGATAAAACCGTTTGCCATCATAAAAACGGGTGGTTTTTGGTTTTTGTAACATACACGCCGATTTTACTTTTACAGCAGATTTGAGGATGAGTAATTTAATGGCAGGCAATCGTTAAGGCAAGAATCAGTTACGGCCTCGAATCTAAAACACGAATTTACAGAACTATTTTTTTATATGGCAAGCAATCGTTACGGTCGGCTGTTTCTACAGCGGGCCGTTTTTTTTTGCTGTAATGCCAAAAGCCCCAAAGAGAAGAGATAAAGAAGGCGTTTATCCTTTTGCCGGATACTTTATTTTCATACCCTCGTATACTGTTTTATGCTCCATGTGTGTTTATCTCAGATTTGTACGAAGCTGCCTGTGTGGAAGACAAATTGTTTTAATGTTTGGTAAATGTGTGTTGCCGCCGGGAGCATGGCTCTGCTTTACTTTTTATTTACAACCTTAGTACCTTACAAAGAGTGTACTTAATATGCATCAACTTCGGATTCTGTATGTGAACCCTTCAGTTACAGCACAGGTTTTGTTTCTAACGTTTAAGTGCATGGAATGGTATCCCGTAGAACCATTATTTCAAATTATCCATTCTCTTACTTCTGTAACATGTTGTCTTTGTTTTATAATCATTTTCCGATTTCACGCAATTTGCTCACTGCTGCGTTGTGCTGATGCAGTAACGAATGAATTATAAAACCAGTTGTTGCGTTCTGACATTTGGAGAAAGATTTAATTATTGAATTGATTTATGGTATTGTAATACTCACCGGAACTAACAATATTCAAATAAGTAAACAAGCGTTAAAATAGTGTTGATATTATGGAAGAGCAGTATAAAGATGCCGGCTTTCTGAAGCATCTTTTTTGTTCATCTCCTGCTATCCATTTACTTTTAAGGCTCTGTTATGATACGTATAATTTCAAAAGCAATAAACTATTTGCTGGGTGGTGTGCTCCGTAAAAACAAAGTGGCACTTACCGGTTCGCTTGATTATTTATACCGGAAAAGAACAATTGACAATAATTATTTTGATTACATACGTCTTGCCACATTAGAATTGGTAAGTTATGAAATAGAGCAAAAGCAATTACAGGGAGCAGTTGCAGAGTTGGGTGTATATAAAGGTAAGTTTGCACGCTATATCAATCAGTATTTTTCCAAAAGAACCTTTTATTTATTTGACACATTTGAAGGCTTTGATAAGCGTGATGTGGCAGATGAAACAAGTAAAGGTTTTTCAAAAGGTGATCAGGATTTTTCCGATACTTCAGCCGAAGCTGTACTGCAACGCATGCCTTTTCCGCAGCAATGCAAGATTCGTAAAGGCTTTTTTCCTCAAACAGCTGAAGGGTTGGATGAGCAATTTGTATTTGTAAGTTTGGATACAGATTTATATGAACCCATTTATGCAGGTCTTGTTTACTTCTATCCCCGATTGGTGAGTGGTGGTTATATTTTTGTTCATGATTATAACAATGACAATTATAAAGGTGCTGCCGAAGCGGTTAACAGATTCTGTAAAGAACATAATACAGGCTTTGTACCGATACCGGACTCAGGCGGCACGGTGGTAATAACAAAATAAGATACCTTATGCTAACGTTTTTAAAAACAAATTCTTCGCACCCTCATTTTATTGAATTGGTCAGGTTGCTGGATGCAGACCTTGCTGAACGAGATGGAGCAGATCATTCCTTTTATGCACAATTCAATAAGATAAATATGATTCAACATGTAATTATGGCTTATGAAAGTGATGTGCCGGTAGCCTGTGGAGCATTTAAGTTTTTTGAAGAGGCCTGTGTTGAAATCAAACGTATGTATGTAGTACCACAGTATCGTAATAAAGGCATTGCGGCTGCGGTATTGAATGAGTTGGAATTATGGGCAAAAGAAGAAGGTTATACCTCAACTGTTTTAGAAACCGGTATGAAACAACCCGAAGCCATCCGATTATATGAAAAAAGCGGATATCATCGAATTCCCTATTATGGACAATATGCAGGCGTGGAAAATAGTGTGTGCATGAAAAAGATACTGTAAAATAAACCTCCGTGGTTTTGATTCCGGTCTGACATATAATTATGAGGTTGATAAAACCACGGAGGTTTAACTTATTCTTCTCCCGCCACACTTGGCACACTCATGTTTCCGCCAAAGAACAGAGCATTTAAAAACAATTTATTGCTGCCATACCAGGTACCACGAAAATTAGGATTATCACTAAATAAAATAACTCTGCCGTTTCCTTCGGCACCAATTAAAACCGCTGCACTGTTTTTTACTTTCTTCAACGTAGTAGGATGAATATAACCACCAATTAACGGTTCACTTGTGTATTGTGCTACGGTGCTGTAAGGATTAGAACTGGATTGTAAAAAGGTTAAGCCATTTCTGTACCAGGAAAGTGTTTTACTGTGCAAACCAAAACCAATAGGATGGGTTGTGTCAATATCTACTTTAAATATTGAACCACCCATGGCTTTTGCTCCTTCTATGTACACTGCATTGTCATACAATTGACGTACAGGTAAGGTTCTGCTGCTATCACCGGGTAATAATCGCTCTCTTGTAAATCCATTACGTATGGCCCACTCGCTTCCTGTTTTAATGGTAATGAGTGTGCCGCCGTTTTGCACCCATGCTTTGATTTTGTCAGACAGATTTTTATCAATCAAATTATAATTACCGCTTACCATAATGAGGGTGTTGTAACGATTGAGATTGGCTCTGCCCAAATTCAATACATCAATCTTACTGATGGGCATTTGCAAACGCTGATCCAGCAAGTGCCAGATTTCACCTGCCTCGGGCGCTGCCACACCTGTGCCGATGATCAGTGCTGCTTCAGGCTTTTGCAGCGTACGCATATAGCTGCTGCCCATATCTACACCACCTGTATTATATCCTGTACCGATTGAGTGTATTTGAATATTGGTTGATGCACTTACCTTATTCATTAAACTGTACAATGAATCTATACTGATGCGTTGCTGATTTACCGGCACAACAACAGATCCATAACCAAAACTTTTCTTTTCATTATTAATCATCGCTGCAAACGGGCGAAAGGCTGACTGTACAATAGCTCCGCCTTTTTGCAATTGATGAATGGCTTTATGTGCATTGTAATCTGTTAACTCAAACACATATACATAATTGCTTTTGCTCACAGTATATACCGGCGCTTTTATAGCTGTAACACGGTTTGTTTTGGGTAATGCTGTTTTTAGCTCTGTGTAAGGAAGATTGTAAGCATGTACAAGGCTCCAGGCTGATGCATCATAAAACGAGCTGTCAATGTAGGTAATTGCTTTTTCAAATACCGAACGCACCATGATATAGTTATCCTGATCGGTAGGCACATAAAACTGCTTTCCGCTTTCATACACTTCAATTTCATGAAGCAGCAGCATATCTACAAACGCTTTAGTACGTGTGGCATCTTTTACATCGCCAAACAAATAACCTTTTACAGGCGATGCTGCAGCCTGTGCTTTAGAGGTTTGATAAAACAGCTTGCGCATCTTGAGCAGTTGTGCTTTTTCTGCCAGTGATGCTCTTATGGTAGTGAGCGATGCAGTAAACTGATTACGGATGGTAAAAGCAAAGGTTAAAGGAATGGTAGTTGTTTCCTGCACATGACCACGGCTGCTGGCCTGTTCAAACAAAAAACCCGCACCGCCATAAAAGTTAATATAACTGCTGCCATAACCGGGATACAATTTATCATACGCTTCTTTGGTGAAATACATCGACCCGATTTTATCTGTAGCTGCTGCAAAATATTGTGCATACAAGGGATAAATGGTTTTGTACAAATAGTCGGGCACTATGGGGTTGTTGCTGGCGTCCTCGCCCGGATCAAAATAGAAAGTACTGTTTGTCCCCATTTCATGATGATCTGTCTGTACATACGGACGCCAGTAATGAAAGAAGTTAATACGGTTTCTTGTTTCAGGAAATGTGCCCAGAAACCAATCACGGTTCAAATCAAACCAATAATGGTTGAAACGGCCGCCCGGCCATATCTCTGTATGCTCTCTGTCCAATGGATCAGCAACAGGTGGTTCTGCTTTGTGCATATTGGCCCAATGTGTATGACGATCTCTTCCATCAGGATTGATAACGGGATCCATAGTGATGACCATATCATTCATCCACTTGCTTGCTTCTTCACTTTGCGATGCAACTATATAATAAGCGGTGAGCATGGCTGCTTCGCTGCTGCTGGGTTCATTGCCATGAACATTGTAACCCAGATGAATCACTAAAGGAATATTTTCTGTGTTACCATTAACTTGTCCGGCAAGATGTGCTTTGCGTATGTCTTCAATGCGTGCATGATTTTGTGGCGATGTAAAGACTGCTGTAATCTGTTCTCTTTGCTCAAATGTTTTACCGATGATGCGTGTGGTCATGCGATCACTCAGTTCGTCCAGCTTTTGAAAGTAGGCTACAATTTTATCATGCCTTGTGTGTTGCGCTCCGATAGGATAACCCAGAAACTGTTCAGGCGTGGGAATAGCGGGGTTAAAGCTTCCGCTGTTAGGATAAAAATAATGTTGCTGGGCAGGTGCTGGTTGTAATACCGTAATGGCAAAGAAAAAAATAAGAATGCGTATCATCGTTTTGGTTTTGAGTGAAGTTAAAGAAACTGTGTTAAACCGTCATTCCGTCACCGCATGCAACGCTGGTATTAATTTTGCAATCTCATTTACCGTTGCTAAAACAACATTAAACATGAACAACAAAGTTCAATCATCGTTTTTGTTTTGCGTTCTGATGGATGCAATTGGGTACGCAACCTACGCCATTCCGTTTTTGGGTGAATTTGCTGATGTTATCTGGGCGCCTGTATCAGCACTCATCTTCTTTAAAACATTTGGTGGATGGAAAGGAGCGTTTGGCGGTGTGTTCAACTTTGTGGAAGAGTTGCTGCCGGGCTTTGATTTTATTCCGAGCTTTACCATTATGTGGGCGTGGCAAAACTTAGTAGCGAAGAAGAAAATAACGCTTGCGATGAAAGCGGCTTAATTAAAATTTACTCGAAACGTCTGAAGCCTTTGCGGAATTTAAACGCTGCAGGGGCTTTTTGCTGAACAATGATTTGTTGATGACGGGCTGCCCCGCTTAGACGTAAATGCCACGCCTGCATTTTTGCGGGGCATTGAAGACGGGCGGGGTTAATAGCCTGTAGTTGTACAACCGCCAACAGCCCCAATATTTCTTTCTTAAAATTTACTTTATTCAACAAACGGAAAGCTCATGTGTTACTGCTTTTGTTACTTTCGCCTCCATTAAAAAAATAAACGATCATATGAAATTGAAAACCCTCTTTTTTCTGTTTGTATTTGCAACGTCTGCTGCATTTGCACAAACAAAGCTGATTGAAAAAGTTGTTCGTAAAGGAACCGAACTGGTGATTCCTTATGAGAAGTATGTATTGCCAAACGGTTTAACGCTGGTGATTCATGAAGACCACAGCGACCCTATTGTACATGTGGATGTAACGTACCATGTAGGGAGTGCACGTGAGGAAATCGGAAAAAGCGGCTTTGCACATTTCTTTGAACACATGATGTTTCAGGGTAGTGATAACGTGGCCGATGAACAGCATTTTAAAACAGTAACTGCTGCCGGTGGCGATTTGAACGGAAGTACCAACCGTGACCGTACCAACTACTTTCAAACTGTACCCGGCAATCAACTGGAAAAAATGTTGTGGCTGGAAGCAGACCGTATGGGCTTTTTATTAGATGCCGTTACGCAAAAGAAATTTGAAGTACAGCGTTCTACTGTAAAAAATGAACGAGGAGAGCGTGTTGATAATGTGCCTTACGGATTAGCGCAGGAATATCTTGCAAAGAATATGTATCCTTACGGTCATCCTTACAGTTGGTTAACCATTGGATATGTAGAAGACCTTGACCGTGTAGACGTAAATGATTTAAAAAATTTCTTTTTGCGCTGGTATGGTCCTAATAATGCAACACTTACAATTGGTGGTGATGTAAATCCTAAAGAGGTTATTAAACTGGTTGAAAAATATTTTGGCCCTATACCCCGGGGGCCAGAGGTAACTAAAATGCCGCCGATGGTTCCCAAAATTGACCGTACCAGATTTGTATCCTATGTTGATAATTATGCACGTTTCCCTCTGTTTGCAAAAACATATGCTACGGTACCTAACTATCATAAGGATATGGCAGCGCTTGCATGTTTGGCGCAAATACTGGGTCAGGGTAATAACTCCATTTTATATCAGCAACTGGTAAAAAAGCAACTGGCATTGCAGGCGAGTGTAAACAGCTCTTTGTATGAACTGAGCGGTGAGTTTGTATTTTTTGTTATTCCAATGCCGGGCAAATCCGTTGCAAGTGCCTATTCCTTATTCAAACAGGCACTTGACAGTTTTGAAGTACGTGGTGTGCTGGATGAAGATATTGAACGTTTTAAAGGCGGTATTGAATCGCAATTCATTAATGGTTTACAAAGTGTAAGTGGTAAAGTATCGCAACTGGCGGCCTTTCAAACATTTACAGGTAATGCAAACCAGGTGCAACGCTTGCTGGATATGTACAGAGGTGTTACAAAAGAAGATGTGCAGCGGGTATATTTTCAATACATTAAAAATGCACATGGTTTAACACTCAGCATTGTACCCAAAGGACAGGAAAAGAATTTAGTAGCAGAAGATAATTATGTAATTGATAAAAGCAATTACAAAGCGCCTGATTACGGTTATGCAGGTTTAAAATACATTAAAGCAAAAGATAAATTTGACAGAAGTAAAGAACCCGGAAACGGTCCCAATCCTGTGATTAAAGTTCCTGCCTACTGGACAAAGAAAATGGATAACGGTGTTTCAGTGATTGGCGCACAAAGCACAGAAATTCCAACGGTAACACTGAGCATCAAAATTCCGGGCGGTCATTTATTGCAGGCTAATGATTTGAGCAAAGCAGGTCTGGCTGATTTTTTTGCAACCATGATGAATGATGATACAAAGAACAGAACTGCAGAAGCGATGAGCCGTGCCTTGCAAAAACTGGGAAGCAATGTTTCCGTGTTCAGCGGACAGGATGGTATTACATTCCGAATGCAAACGCTGAAAAAGAATTTGGATGCCACCATTGCATTACTGGAAGAACGGATGATGATGCCGAAGTTTACCGAAGATGCATTCAAACGTTTTAAAACACAGGCGATGGAAGGATTTAAGCAAATGAAATCACAGCCATCTGCTGTTGCAGGCATGGTGTTTTCAAAAATCAATTACGGCAATACAATCCTTGGAATTAGTGAAGATGGTACTGAAACAACTGTAAAAGGTTTGAAGTTAGAAGACATTCAATCTTACTATGATAACTACATGACCTCACAGGGCGCAACAGTTGTGATTGTGGGTGATATTACAGAAGCTGAAATTTTACCCAGGCTTTCGTTCTTAAATAAATTACCCAATAAAAAAGTAACAGTTCCTGCACCTGCCGCTGCACCGGTTATTGAAAAAACAAAAATCTATCTGGTAAATATTCCCAGAGCAGCACAAACAGAATTCCGTATAGGTGCAGTTACCAATTTAAAATATGATGCTGCAGGTGAGTTTTACAAAGCAGGATTGATGAACTATCCGCTGGGTGATGCGTTCAACAGCCGTCTTAACTTACTGCTTCGTGAAGAGAAAGGATGGACCTATGGAGCGGGTTCAGGTTTTGATGGCGACAGTTACACAGGTACTTTTGAATTTGGAAGTTCGATTAAAACAGAAGCAACAGACAGTGCCCTGATTGAAATTATGAGTCAGCTCAAAAACTATGCAGCCAATGGTATTACAGCCGATGAAATGGCGTTTATGAAAAGTGCCATCGGTCAGCGTGATGCACTCAAGTATGAAACTGCATTTCAGAAAGCAGGATTCATCAGCCGTATTTTAGAATACAATCTGCCTGCAAACTTTACTGAGCAACAAAGTGCAGTACTTAAAAACATTACAGCAGAAGAAATCAATGCGCTGGCTAAAAAGTATCTCAATACAGATAAGATGAACATTTTATTGGTGGGTGATAAGGCAAAAATTTTACCTGGATTGCAAAAGCTGGGTTATGAAATTGTGGAACTGGATGCAGATGGTAATGTAAAAAAATAACTATTGATTATGACTTATACGCAAGCGGCTGATGCAGAGCCGCTTTTTTTATTGAACTGAAATACAGAACTTGTGCCGAAACTTATTGCAGTGAAATACATATTCTTTTTACTGTGTCTTGTAACTGCTGTTCAATCATCAGCACAAATACAGGTGCCGGCATCAGGCAAAATTATTCGTCATGATAGTTTCCCTTCACAGTTTGTAACGGCACGAAATGTAGATGTGTGGTTGCCCGAAGGTTATTCGCCCAAAAAGAAATATGCAGTGTTGTACATGCATGATGGACAGATGCTGTATGATTCTACAATCTCCTGGAACAAACAGGAATGGGGTGTAGATGAAACGGTAAGCAAATTAATAAAAGCTAAAAAGATTAAAGATGTAATTGTAATTGGAGTCTGGAACGGAGGCAAGTATCGTCATACCGATTACTTTCCGCAGAAGCCTTTTGAACGTTTATCAAAATATGAACAGGATACACTGTATGATGCTAAACGCCCAAACGGACAAATTGCATTTCAGGGTGAAAAAATACATTCTGATTTGTATTTGAAATTTTTAGTAACAGAGCTGAAACCGTTTATTGATAAAACCTATTCAACCAAAACAGACAGAGCCAATACATTTATTGCAGGCAGCAGCATGGGCGGGCTCATCAGCATGTATGCCATTTGCGAATACCCTGATGTATTTGGAGGTGCCGCCTGTTTAAGTACACATTGGCCGGGAATATTTACAGTACAAAACAATCCCATACCTGCAGCTTTTATGAATTATCTGCGGAATCATTTGCCTTTGCCTGCTACCCATAAAATTTATTTTGATTATGGCGATGCTACTTTGGATGCACTGTATCCGCCTTTACAAAAGATGGCAGATGAGGTGATGAAAGAAAAAGGATTTACTGCAAAGAACTGGATGACGAAATATTTTCCCGGTGAAGACCACAGCGAAAAAGCATGGCGGAAACGATTGGATATTCCGTTGTTGTTTTTGTTAAAGAAATAAATGCCAACCGCAGCGAACGGGAGATAAGGAGAACACGCAGAGTAACTCTGCGAAAACCTCAGCGTACTTTTTTTGCGCCAAAAAAATAAAAATGGAAAAGATTAAAAAAGAATTTATAAAAGATTGCAGCAGGCATTTGAATGAATATACCAAACGTGTAAAAATATGCCTGGATATATTGAATGAAGAGCAGGTGTGGCAAAAGCCCAATGAAGCATCTAACTCTATCGCTAATCTTATACTGCATTTGTGTGGTAATATGACGCAGTATGTGTTATCCTCGTTAGGCGGCAAACCGGATTTTCGGGAGCGTGATATAGAATTTTCAGTTAAAGGGGGACTCACTAAAGAACAGTTATTTGAAAAACTGAGCGCTGTTGTAAAAAGCGTAATTGAAGAAATTCAAATCCACGATGAAGAGTCTTTACTTAAAACAAGAATGGTACAGGGTTTTGAAAAAAACGGCATTGCTATTATTCTGCATATTACAGAACATTATTCTTACCATACAGGACAAATTGCTCTGCTTACAAAATTAATGACGAATGAAGACCTGGGATTTTATAAAGGGATGAATTTAAATAAGAAGAATCAATTATAGTTTTTCTTCTACATTCCTGAAACGTAACAGCAATACAGTGAATGGTAATGTACCAGTTTTTTAATGACGTTCCGAAGGTCGTATTTCTTCATCTTTCATTTTATCATACACACGCAGGTAAACAGTCCATTGAAAATTGATATACTCGGCTACTAAATCAACTACGAGGTTTCTATACATAACTGCGTCAGTATCCATTCGAAACTGATTGCTCCAAAAGCGTAATTGTTCTGTGGGGGCGTTATATGGTACAGTGGGTATAAGAGATGGAATACCTGATTTAAAAAGTGCTTTTCCTGTAATATCATTATAATACGCTTTATAGCGACGTTGCAATTCTTTAAGTTCTTCAGTTTGAAACAAAACAGATTCCCACACCCAGCTCAGGTATTTTTGATTGGTATAGGATGTGATTTTTGTTTCAATGGCATCTTTGATTTCCACTTTTGAAGCATAGTTTGTATTCGCTTCATCATTACTCAATGCTTCACCTCTGATGTTTTTATAGTTATAGGGAAAGTCATTAATAACTTCAGAAAGTTGCGGCTTGATGCTGATAAAAGGCGATTTTGACTGGGAAGAGGCTGCGAAGGACAGAAATAAAAGCAACAGTGTACAAAGGATGTTTTTATTCATTGTATTGGATTTGACCACAAATTAAAGAATGTTTTCCGTAATTACACGTAATTGAATTGAGAAAATTACGTGGTTACACGTAGTTGAAGCAAGAAAAAAATGATGAAGAGTACTCTTGCAATTTGGTATAGTGCTTGCTATCTTTAATTTATAAATCCAATGTTATGAAAACGGCTATCCGCAAAAGCTCTGCTGTTATTTTTTCATTTAAACAAATTGTTTATCTGTTGTTTGAATCGTTTGAAAGTCCGCAAACAAAACAATTCAAGCGCTGGAAAAGTTATATCGGTGAGTAATTTCAGCAGTCATCCGCTCAAATAAAGCCATATACAGGTGTGTGTGGCTTTTTAATGTTTATCAATTACAGACTACGCTGTTTACATAATTCATTTCCGGAATTATGGTTCACTTAAACTTAACTTTTTATCCAGTGCACTCCTCTTTTTTTAAGGTGTTGCATTATAAAATCAAAACAATCTTTATTCTTGCCTAAAAACTCCGGCGGGTAAACACCTTTTTGTGTAAACATGTTTTTGTGCAGCAGATGAACAGCGGCTGTGCAGGTGTAACCTGTTGTACGTGCCATTGATGATGTTTGGGTTGCTTCATCATATTCATCAAACAAATTATATTCTACACGATGAAAGTCTTTGCCGGTGTGCCCATCAACAATTACACGCATTACTGTTAGTTCTTTTTCCGTTTCACCCAGCTTCCATTGCTTCATGAGCAAATGTGATGCAAACTGCAGCGGAGATACTTCCGCACCATGAAACGGAATAGGCTCTTCATTAAAAAATCCTGCTTCTTTAAACTGTGTAATGAGAGCTGCATGACCGGGATAACGCATGGTTTTTTCTTTCATATTGGGAATATGGGGAAAGCTGAACAGCAAACTGCGCAAACCATCTGTATTAAACGCTTCTAATGTGCCCACCTGTTCATACTGCATAAGCTCACAATCGCTCAATGCAGGTTTGATGACGATGTTGCCGTTTTCCTTTAACCGTGCAGGGCGTATGTATTCCTGTATCACATCCACAGGCGAAAAAGGAGCTTTGTACTCAAATGGTTTGGTACGTACTTTGGGCAGACCACCTACATAGGCTTCAAAATTGCTCACCTGCATTTCTTCATTGTACCTGCCCAGAATTAAATTGCTCATGCCGGGGGCCACACCACAATCTACAATAGCGGTTACATTATTTTCAATTGCAAGATGATGAAGATGATGTGCATCTTCCGGAAAAAAAGAAATATCAATTACATTTTTACCGCAGAGGATTACCTGCCGCAGCGTACTGAAACCCATAAAGCCGGGCACTGCCATAATTACCAAATCATAAGGAGCCAGAAGTTCTTCATAAAAACTATGTTTTTGTAAATCGGCAATTTTTGTTTGTATGGAAGGATTTTTTTTGTGCAGCAGTTGCAGGTGCTGCTCATGAACATCAAAGGATGTAACAGTAAAGTGTGGAGCAAGGTCCAGTGCAATGGCACGGCCTACCATTCCGGCTCCGAGAACAGCAATCGTCATAAATAAAAATTTAATGCAAAGGTCGGGAGAAACAAGCCAGGAAAGAATGATGATTATATCCTTTCTGATTCTTTTACTGTTTTTTCATTTTCTGTAGTTCCGGTGTTGCGTGTAGTTGCGGGTTCAAACAACATAACTTGTACTTCTTCCTTGGCAACAGGTTTGTGCTCTACACCACGGGGTATGATGATAAACTCTCCTTCATTAATAGTTATTACTTTATCGGTAAAGTGCATATCAAAACTACCCTTAACTACATAGAATAATTCATCTTCCTCCGCATGATGATGAAATACAAACTCACCTTGAAATTTTACCAACTTAACCTGCTGCCCGTTTAACTCACCCGCAATTTTGGGCGACCAATGTTCTGTGAACATAGAAAATTTTTCTGCGAGATTTACTTTTTGCATCATTCGTTTTTCCCTTTAAACGCATCCATACTTTTATGAAAACCAAAAATCTTTCCTGTTAAAAAATCCATCCATCGTACAGGCAATATTCCTTTAATGAACGGAACTGCATATACAATCCACGGCATGCGTACATAAATTTTATTCTTCTTTACACCGTTGATGATTGTTTTAGCTGCTACCTGCGGACGAACTAAAGGTACAAGCGGCGAACGCACTCCTTCAAACATTGCTGTGCTTATGTAAGATGGTGTAACAGTGGTAACATGCAGGTCTTTTGAAATCTGCTCCAGCTCCAGGCGCAAACTTTCGCCCCAGCCGATTACTGCATGTTTGCTTGCACAATACACAGAGAGCTTAGGATTGGGTATGAGTCCGGCAGCTGATGCAATGTTTACAATGTGCCCGATTTTACGTTCAATCATACCGGGTAAGAATTCCAGTGCTACATGCATGAGTGCATTGGTGTTAATACGCATGGTGTTTTCAATATCATCATGTGTAAACTCATAGAAGTTTTTATTACCGGTAATAATTCCTGCGTTATTAAAAAGAATATCAACTGCTCCCCATTTATTTTTAATATCATCAGCAGCCAGTTTTATTTCATCTACATTACGCACATCTACATAATAGGAGTGTACTTCATAACCATTATTGGTAAATGCCGCATCAGACTCATGCATTTTTTTGCGGTCAATATCCCAGATGATGAGACGTTTCGCACCTTGCTGCAAACACAACTCACCCATCAGTTTACCAATGCCTGAGGCACCGCCTGTAATTAAAATCGTTTTATTTGTTATAGCACTCATTGTTGTATTTCTAAATTGAAAATAACAAAAAAAGTCCGGCACTATGTACCGGACTTTTACAGTAAGCAGTTCATGTATTATACAAGTGCAGCTTCGCTTGTAATTTGCAGGCCTGCACCCAGCAATTTGGAAATGGGGCAGTTTTGCTCCGCATCTTTTACACACTCCTGAAACTTATCGTTATCAATACCGGGAACACTTGCTTTTAAAATGAGATGTGATTTGCTCAAGGTTCCGTTTTCAAATGTAATTTCACATTTGGTTTCCAATGATTCAGGGGTAAAACCTGCGGCGCCCAATACAAAGCTCAGCTTCATAGCAAAACAGCCGGCATGAGCCGCTGCTACCAATTCTTCAGGGTTTGTGCCCACGCCATCTTCAAAGCGGGTGTTGAAAGAATATTGAGTTTGATTTAAAACTGTACTGGCAGTAGTGAGGTGTCCCTTACCTTCTTTACCGCTCCCGTTCCAAACGGCTGTTGCATGACGTATCATAGTTGTTTTATTTTTTGAATACCGAATGTACAAACTGTTTATGAACGGCGTGTTATTTTAAATGCAAGATTTCGGCCATGGCCCTGCATAATGGCAAGGTTAATCCAGCTAAGTGCCAGTTGCTCCAGCAATTGTACCTTATCATCACCTCCAAAATCATAGCAAGTTGCAAAGCCTATATCTGTTGCCAGTTGTGCAGCAGTTTGTTTTGCTTCTTTGTTATTGCCTGCACAAAACATATCAATACCCTCACCATTATAAACCGGATTAAGCATGTTCTCAAATCCTGTGGTATTAAAACATTTTACCACCCTATCACTTCCTGTTTTTTCTTTGATCGCATGATAAGCTGTTGCATATCCTTCGGGTTTGGTGCGAACGGAGTTGGTAGTGTCAATAATGATTTTATTGCTAATATCGCCCAGCTGCGGAATTAATGATAACACTGCATCGGGTGGTGTGGTAATGATAATTACCTGGGCCTGCTTTGCAGCATATTCAACTGATGTAAATCGGTCTTCACCAATTACGGTTGCCAGCTTAAGCGATTTATCGCTGAGCGGTAATCTTACACCCATTAAAACTGTATGCTTTGCTTTGATAAAACTTTGGGCCAGTGCGCCGCCCACATTTCCACTGCCAATAATTGCAATTGTCATTTGTGTTTTTGTTTGAAGTTATAAGAAAAACCAAAGCTGAGTATTTTATCCTGTTGTTTAATATTGCTGATGACCACATTTTCATGTGTAAAAATATACAGCACTGAAAGATTAAGGCCTTTCCACAGCGGAATATCTGCACCTATATCATACTGTGTTCTGTAATTGTTTGAATTGTTAAATGCCGGCTGCCAGTACACATCATAATACAAACGGAGTTTGCGGTTGAGTATATAATTCCAGCCGCCTGCATACAAAGTTCCTCTCCAGAGATTGATTTGATTATTGCCGTTGTATTCTGTTTTATTGTATACCATTCCTTTAAACCGATTGGTTTCATATAAAGCGCTTGCAGATAACTTGAGTACATGAAATTGTTTTTGTACGAATTGATAAGTAACACCTGCACCTGCAAACAATCTTGTTTCAATCTTACGACGAAAATTCGATGAGATATATGCAATACCAAACGGATATACTTTCTTTTGCGGCTTCCAGTACAAATAATTGCGGCTGAACAGGTCATTATCTGCTTTACGATTACCAAACTCCTGGTATAAACTGCTGTTCTGCGATTTAAATACGAATTGTTTTACCGGAGAATAGGTAAAATCAAGTTTGCTTCTAATGGCAAGCAAGGCCACATTACCCTGTTGATAGTTACCTGAAATACTGCTGCGTAATTGAAATTGCAGCGTATCACTTTCATTAAGCTGGGCGAATGCATCAGTTACAAATAGCAGAAAGAATAAGGAAGTTAAATAGTTTCTCATTTTTAAATACGGTAAAAAGGTCCTTACTAAATGAGTATTATCAACTACTACCTGAAGAGTAATTCTTTTTTAAACCACCTAAGACACTTTAGAAAACCTAAGCTTACCTCAGGTGACTTAGGTGGTTAATGGTATTTAATTTATTCCACTCAATATTTTCAAAAACTCATCTGCCTGCACCACAAATGGCAAATGTGATGTTTTCATTTCAAACACTTTCTTAACGCCTCCATTATTTTGAATCATCTGTTGCTGCAATGGAAACGGAACTGCATTATCTGCTGTAGTAGCAATGTAATACTTAGGTACTGCTGCAAACTTTGATGTAAGCGTCACTTTATCATTAAAGCCTTTTAACGGTTCAGCTCTGTGATACTTCACCAAAGCTTCTTTCATAAACGGAGGACAATCATCACACACGACTGTTGGAATTACTTCTTTCTTAATGCTGATGAGTGAATAGTCTTTGTTGAATTCAAATATCTCGGGTTGTTTATTATTGAGAAATTTATTCACGATGCTATTGAGACTTTCACCATTTTTTGGAAGAAAAGCAGCCACATACACCAGCTTCTCAATTTTGGAAGGAATGTTTTCTGCTACCTGTGAAATAACCATGCCTGCCATGGAATGTCCAACCAATATCACTTTGCCACTTTGTGCATTTACTGTGTTGGTTACTGATTTTACATAATCATTCAAACCTGTTCTGGTACCATCTGTTAAATCAATACCATGTGCAGGCAGATTTACCACTACCACATTCGCTTTAACAGCTAATTGATTGCGAACAAAACCCCAGGCACTTTCATCAGCCCACGCTCCATGTACCAATACATAGGTAGGATAACGTTTCTTATCTTCTTCTAATGCTTTCAACACCAACTCAGCTGCTGCAGCACCACTGTTTTGTTGCTGACCAGTAATTAAGTTACCATCACGTACAGCAAAAGCTGAGAACGGAGCACCCACCACAAATTTGCTGTTCGGCATTTTACGTGCTTCATCTTCAATGCGAAAAGGCTGAATCTTCATGCCCACATAATTATCAGCATACTGCTCTTCAGCAGAGGCAAAGCCGGTCCACTTTTTTCCTTCCACTAAATATTTTCCATTCGGTAATTTAGTGTTGAGCAATACACAGGTGCCATGACAAATAGCAGCTGTAGGTTTTCCTGTTTGATAAAAATCAGCAACAAACTTTTCAATCGCCGGATTTTTATACATCGTGTACATCGGGCCCTGCCCACCGCAAATAAAAACAGCTTTGTAGTTTGCAGGGTCAACAGAAGAAAGCTTCATTGTGTTTTTTAATAATGCCATTTTACTTTCATCTTTTTTAAATCCGAGGGAGATATAATCAAATGCTGCATACTTGCTGGCATCCTCAGGGTCACTGAAACCATCAAATTTTATTTCACCACCATCCAAACTGGCAAAATCAACACTATATCCAGCTTCGCTGAACACCCAGTACGGATGTGTTACTTCAGCATACCATACACCGATAGGCCAGCCGGTTTGTTTGCTAACTGATGGATTGGATACAATCATTAATATCTTTCCGTTATTACCTGCGTTGTGCTGTGCCTGCACAGTATGGTATCCCATAAAAATCATAGCGGAAACAAAAAGAATTTTTTTCATCTTTAATATTTTAGAACACAAAGTTGCTCTGCAAACGAGCTCAAACCATGTAACACGCTCGGAAGTATGCTGCGTACTTTTAAGTTCGTATTGCTTAATTTTAGGCCATGCCCGATGTAATTATTAATAAAGAAGTGTTTTACAACCCTGTTGATTTTGTATTAAAGAAACTGGGCGGCACCTGGAAGATTCCGGTATTGTGGCGTCTGCGTAAAAAAACATGGCGTTATAACGAGCTGCAGAAAGATATTGAACACATCAGCCAGAAAATGCTGACACAAACCTTAAAGCAACTGGAAGCAGATGGTTTTGTATTAAAGAAAGTGTATGCAGAAGTGCCCCCAAGAACGGAATATACATTATCAGCAAAAGGTGTAAAGGCAATAGAAGTTATCACATACCTGCGTACATACGGATTGCAGTTAATGAAAGATGAGGGAATTGATTACGAAGAGCTGATGCGTGAAGAAGTGAAAAAGAAATCAAAACCGTGAAAAACAGCTTACTACTTATTTTATTATCCTTTGTTGTTGCATCCTGCTCTGTGAGCAGCAACCCGCTGCGTACTAAAATTAAAGCTTTGCAGAAAGGAAAAATAAAAGATGATACCAGCTATATTTATCAATTACCTTTTGAAGCAGGAAAAAAACGTTTCATTGTGCAGGGATACTTTGGTGCATTTTCTCACAAAGAGCGGGCAGCATTGGATTTTAAGATGCCTAAACGAACAAAAGTATTGGCAGCAAGAGATGGCGTAGTTATTCGTTTGAGGAAAGATGGTGATAAAGGCGGATTGAAAAGTGAATACCGCCAATACGGAAACTTTGTAGTGCTGCAGCATGCTGATAGCAGCCGCAGCGGCTACTGGCATTTGCAAAAAGATGGAGTACTGGTAAATGCAGGTGATACTGTAAAGCAGGGACAACAGATTGCATGGAGCGGTAACACAGGATATACTGCTTTTCCGCATCTTCATTTTATTGTATGGACCTTTGCGTCTAATGGCCAATGGCAGCAGGTGGCTACAAGATTTGAAACACAAAAAGGAGTGCGGTATCTTAAAGCATGGAAATGGTATAAGCCAAAAAAACAATCAACAAGGAAGTGAACGAATTTTTACAACAGTTTACTGAAGGCATAAAAGCTACTACTGCATTGGAATACATTGCTGTAGTTGCCGGTATTGCCAGTGTGTGGTTCAGCAGAAAAGAAAACATATTGGTATATCCTGTCGGGTTAATTAATACCATCATCTATGTTTATCTTTCTTTCAAAGGTCATTTGTTTGGCGAAGTGAGTGTAAATTTTTATTACACAGTAATGAGTATTTACGGCTGGTATCTCTGGTTAAAAAAAGACAATGAGCACCAACCTGTATTGCAGATTACTTTTTCCAACGGCAGATGGTGGCGTTATCAACTGATGTTCTTCGGAGCTTTTTATATTACAATCTATTTTTCACTCAGTTATTTAAAAGAAAATTTTGCACCCGGCGCTATACCTTCAGCCGATGCATTTGCAAGCGCCACTGCATTTACCGGCATGTGGTTGATGACGAAAAAGAAAGTAGAAAGCTGGTACTGGTGGATTGCAACAAACATTGCTTCCATTCCATTATACTTTGTAAAACAATATGTTTTTACAAGCGTGTATTATCTGGTGTTGCTGATGATGGCGGTGTTTGGGTTGATTACCTGGATGCAGAAAGCAAAAAAAGCAGCAACCAATTAAGATTGCTGCCTTTGAACTAAAAACGAATCAAACCATTGCTAAGCAACTTTAATATCCTGTTGCTTAACTTCTTTACCTGCAATTAGTGGAAGCGATACCAGCAACACACCGTCTTCATACTTTGCCTGAATGTTGGTTGTGTCAACTGTGTCGTCTAACGTAAACATTCTGATAAAACCACCACGACTGTACTCCCTCAAAACCCAATCGAATTTCGGAAAACCTTCAGGCGGCGTGTAGGAAACTGTGAGGTCGTTTCCTTTTACAGTTACTGAAAAATTTTCTTTTACCCGACCGGGTGCAAATACCAGCATTTCATAGCTGGTTTCTGTTTTGTAAATGCTAACGGCTGCCCGTTGCATGGAACGGTAAGGCAAATGTTTGCCTCCGTGTGTGCCTTTTGCGGCGTGTGACATGTTGTACATAGTCATCTCCTTTTTTGGTTATTAATAAAAACTATTTCCATTTTAATGAATCAGCGGCCGGCTGATTTTTTTCTTTTTCATCACTACATTGATGATGATTACGCCACTGCTCATACCGTGCATGGCGTTGTTGATGAAACTGTTTGCCAACTGCAGCATACAATGTACCTGCTGTGACCAGGGCTATTACTGTACCCAGAATAAATTTTGTACTTCTGCTCATGTGTTTGATTTGATGATAAGGAAAAGTTACTTTGTTTCACCTGATGGTTTGTTCATTAGCGCTTCTTCCGTTTTTTGAATAAAAATGCTGCGTTCTTCTTCAGTCATATTACGCCAGCGTTGTGCATACTCCTGTTTCTTTTGCGGATTGATTCCGTAAAAAGCATGACGGTAATACCACCGTCTTCTGCCACCAAACAAACGGAATATAAGAGCCAGCAGCAAAAAGAAAATAACAAGCTTCATTAAAACAAAAGGCATAATAAACAGGGCTAAGCCTGCAAGAACACCACCAAGAATTATTTTTAGAATTTGTTGTATCATTTTTTATTAATTGTGATTGATTTATATCAGCTTCCGGATTGCTGTATAAAAAAGAAGACGGGTAGTAAAACCGTTTACTTTAAAAAGCAGAAAATAATTTCAAAAATGATTATTTCAAAAAAAGATTGGCATAGAACAATACAAATAAAATACTTGCAGTTCCATGCTTTTTTGGTTCAAAAGTTATATTCTATTCTTTCGGTCCGCACCGCTTCTTCCATTCTTCTTTAAATCTCTGTTTTTCTTCATCGCTCATGTTCATCCATTTTTGTTTGAACGCAGGGGAAGGGCCGCCCCGTTGTTTCCATGCTCTGCCACGTCCAAAGCCACCAAATAAAATGCGGGTGAGAATTAACAGCCCTGCGCCCTGCCAAAAGTTGAGAGGGCCCGCTTGCACTGCCGGAACTAAAATGTAATTCCACAAACTCATAACCACCCAACCCATGAGGGCTATAAATGCAAGAAAAAGCGGCGGTGCAAAAAACATCCATTTGCGATTAAATCTCATTGTGAATTTTTTAATAGTTTATAAATTCATTATACAAATTCTCCAGCCGGTTACGCAGGTGTTGTACTGCATAACGTTTACGGGAGATGATGGTTTTTATGTTTTCCTGCTCTTTATCGGCAATTTGCTGTAAAGTCATTTCTTCCAGTTCATTCCACACAAAGACATTACGTTGTTTTTCAGGCAACTCATTCAATGCAATGGTTAATTCTTCCCAAAAAAGTTTTTGCAATTCACCCGCTGATGGGTCGTTAAAAGTGGAAAGTAAAAAATCAGGCAACTGCAATTCGCCCTCTTCATCTTCAAAACTGAAATCTTCAAGTAATTGTTCTTTCTTTTTGCGTGAACGGTCAATGATTTTATTTTTTGCCACACGATAGAGCCAGCCGCTGATGCTTTCTATGGCTTCAGCTTCCGGTTGATTGCTCAGCTGGAACCACACATCCTGCAATATATCTTGTGCATCCTCATCATTGGGCACACGGCTGCGGATGAAACCGAAGAGCCGGTTTCCGTATTCCTTTACCGTTTGTATAATGCTCAGTTTTTGTTTGGCCATGGCCTCCATGCAGTAAGCTTTACAAGGGCTGACGTACAGGCGCTGAATTTACTTTAAACCATCCGAATATTTTTCAGGAAAACAGTATGTGCTATTTTTGAGTATGACGTTTAATGATTCAACACAGCAATCTTTTTATAAGTACCTGTGGTTTTTGATTTTAGCTGCAGCATTAGTGAATGTTAGTAGTTTGTTTGTGCCCATAATGGAACCTGATGCAGGAATTTATGCATCTGTAGCCAAAAATATGGTGGTACGCAATGATTACATCAACCTGTGGCTGCATAACAAAGACTGGTTGGATAAACCGCATCTTCCATTTTGGTTAACCGCATTTTGCTTTAAGTTGCTGGGAATGCATACATGGGTATATAAGCTGCCGGCTGTACTCTGTTCAATGCTGGCTGCCTATTACACATTCCTTTTTGGTAAAAAGTTTTACAACCATATTACCGCTATGCTGGCCTCATTTATATTGCTCACCTCTTTTCATTTTACAATCAGCAATAATGATGTACGTGCAGAGCCATTTTTAACCTTCTTTATAATTGCAGCTGTTTATCACTTTTCCTGTGCACTGGCAAAATCTTTTTCGCTGCACACGTTGGCAGCTTGTTTTTTTACGGCTTGTGCCCTCATGACCAAGGGCGTTTTTACCATCATTCCCATAGGCGCAGCAGTAAGTATTCCATTAATATTAAAAGGACAATGGAAAGAACTGCTTCACTGGAAATGGATTGTAGTTTTATTACTCGTACTCGTTTTTATAACCCCGGAATTATATGCTCTTTATACACAATTTGATTTGCATCCTGAAAAAAAAATATTTGGAAAAACAAATGTTTCCGGCCTCCGCTTTTTTTTCTGGGATAGTCAGGTTGGGCGTTTTTTTGGTAATGGCCCTATTGTAAATGCAACAAAAGGAAGTGATCCGCTTTTTTTTATACATACACTTTTGTGGGCTTTTTTGCCATGGAGTTTGCTCATGTATGGAGCGTTATTTAAAACCCTCCAAAATATATTTTTAAAAAAAGCTGTGCCTGAATTATTAAGCATATCATCAATATGCGTAACGCTTATACTTTTTTCGTTTTCGGGCTTTCAGTTACCTTTTTATACAAATATCCTGTTTCCGGCAATGGCATTGCTTACTGCTCATTTTATACAGGAGCATCTTTTAATGAAAAGAAAATTGTGGGGCACCGTTCAATACTTCATTTCCATACTTCTTCTTTTAGCAGTTATTTTACTTGTATTTATTTACAAACCGGGTATATCTGTTGTGTTTATCATATGTATTTGTACAGCGTTTTGCATGCTATTCTTTTTTTATCGGATGTTTAAAACACAACCACTTCTCATTCCATATTTAGCCTCAGGATATGCTGCTGTTTTATTATACCTTTTTCTCAACCTTTCGTTTTATCCTGATATTTTCCGTTATCAAAGCAGCCATCAAATGGCAGCATATTCTAACAAACAGTATCCTGGTATAAGTACCGGGTTGTTATCGCTCTATGTTCCGGCAGCGGGATTCTATTTAAAATCTCCTTTGCATTATGTTCTTATTGATGAAATAAGAGCAGGAAATATTCAAAAACCTTTTTTACTCTTTGTTAGTTCTGAAGAATTGGCACAACTGCAAAAAGAAAACATTGCTTTCAGGCAGGTAAAGGTGTTTGAACATTTCAATGTATCTCAGCTAAATGGTAAGTTTATCAACATTCATACAAGAAATAAGGTACTTAGTAAAAGATATTTACTGCTGTTTGAATAAGGTGTATATGGTATCTTCACATTTCATTTGAATTTCTTACGTCAAAAAAATCTCGGCTCATTGCTTAAGAAGATTGTTATAGTAGGCCCGGAAAGTACAGGTAAATCCACTTTGTGTGAAAAACTGGCTGCACATTACCAAACGGCCTGCTGCCCTGAATATGCAAGAGCCTATCTCACCATGCATGGCAGAGAATATGATTACGATGATTTACTTACTATTGCCAAAGGTCAACTGTTGCTGGAAGATGAATATGCAACGATTGCTGAAAAAATGCAGGCAGTAAAAAACGGCTCGTCACCTGCACAACAGCCTTTACTTTTTATTGATACAGATATGTATGTAATGAAAGTTTGGTGTGAATTTGTGTTTGGTAAATGCCATCAGTGGATCCTTGACCGCATTACTGAACGAACTTATGATCTTTACCTGCTCTGTAAACCGGATCTTCCATGGTCAGCTGATCCGCTTCGTGAATACCCTGATAAAGAGAGAAGAAATAAATTATATCATCATTATAAGGATCTGCTGGTGCATCAGTCAACACCGTGGGTTGAAATAAGCGGTGGTAATGATGAGCGTTTACAAAAGGCGATTGATGCTGTAGCTATATTGCAATAAATCTATTTTTTATTGAAGCTTTTTTGGGTGGGATAGATCAATCGTTGAATATCTGCATCACCGTCCAGATTGTTCATTTGCCGTTGTACCCATCCGCTTCTGGCTGCTACGTATTTGCTCAAAGGTTTTACTGTATATTTTTTAGGGTTGGGCAGGCAAGCTGCAATCTGTGCCGCTTCCGCTCTGCTTAATGAAGATGCCGGTTTTTTAAAATAGTTCTGAGCTGCAGCTTCAATACCGTATACGCCTCTGCCCATTTCAATTACATTAAGATACACTTCTAAAATCCGCTTTTTACCCCAGATCCATTCAATCATTTGTGTAAAATAGAGTTCCAGTCCTTTACGTACCCAGCTTCTGCCCTGCCATAAAAAAACATTCTTTGCTGTTTGTTGGGAAATGGTGGAAGCACCACGTACACGATTTGGTTTTCGTTTGTTGTATTCAAGAGCCTTTTCAATACTCTTCCAGTCAAAACCGCCGTGATCAGGAAAGAGTTGATCTTCTGCTGCCATTACTGCAAGCTTGGCCGCTGCATTCATTTCATCTGCATCTATATAATCTCTTTTTAAACCATCGCCACTTACCAGACTTGCTAATTGCGTTATCGTAATTGGTGGATTAATCCATTTTAAGGCAACTATATATATAAGTTGCAGAATAAATAACAAAATGAATAATCGTTTTAAAAAGCGAAATATTTTTGTAAGAAATGAAGAAGATTTTTTCGAAGCCATGTGTGCAAAATAAGCGAAACTTTATTGTTTGGAAGGCGGCTTTTCTGCTTTGTATAAATCGAGTGTTAGTAAACTGTATTTATTGCCAATTACATAAGCCCTGTTTTTATGAAATAAAATACGCTGCACATTATAAAGCAGCACCGGCCCATAAACCAACGTGGCTCCAAACGCAAGTGAGGGCAAAAAGTTTTGACCTCCCAATGTGAGAATGGAAGCAAACAAAGGAATACCAAGATTAGCATATAAAAACTCCTCGTTACTCATAGGAATAATTCTTGCTTTGCGTTTCGGGTTTTTATACACTATGGCGATATCACTCACTTTAATGGCTTCTTCATTAAAAAACACACTGTCATTCTGAATCAGATAAATAGTACCGGAATAATTTAATCCCATTCTTGTTTTGATGGTAATAAGCGATCCTTCCTGAAAGCGTATAAGCGGAATACCATTCTTGCGAAGCACAAGTTGATTGAACTGAGCGCTTGCAGTACTGCAAACGAATAAAAGCAGGGAAAAGACGGCTGGCTTCATGTGTTACAAAAAAACGGCAGGGTATTGAAAAAGTTTGTTAAGAATGTTATTTGTTATAAAAAAGTAAGCCAATGATCAATACTACACCAAAGCCAATGAGGATTAAACCGCTGAGCCTGTTGATGCGATGTATAAAATTAACGGTTAATTTTTTCCTCAGTTTTCCGGCAAGAAACACTTTGAGTAAATCTGCTGCAAATACTACTGCAAGACAGGTGGCAAACAATGCTAATCTGTCATCAATCGTCATTGCTGCAAATGCTGTAGCCCAGGTAAACCAAAACGCAATAACGCCGGGATTGAGTGTGTTCATAAAATATCCGGCAATGTAAATTTTGACATAATTTGAAATCTTTAAGTGATGGTGCGGGCTCAAACCATCTTCTGCTATCTTCACTTTTTTAAAGAAAACAAAATAAACACCCATAACAATAAGCAGTATGGAGCCGCCGATACCGATGATGCGTTCAAATTTCAATAACCGATTAAACAGCTCTGTAAACACATTACTTATAAGTACCAATGTAATATCGCTGGATGCTACTCCAAAAATAAAACACAACCCGCCTCTTGTGCCGTTGTTAATGCTTTGTTTGATAATAGAAAAAATTACAGGCCCCACTGATATAGCGAGTAATAACCCTAAGGCCAAACCTTTAACAATGGCTTCCTGCATGGTGTAAAATAAATCAATACAACCATAAATTAAAATGAAAAAAATTCCGGTAACTTTCTGTTATGTTATCGATAAAACAAGTTGAAACAGAAAATGAATTACTTCAAATATTAAACCTGCAACAGCTCTATCTTGCCGGTAACAATAACGAAACCGAAGAAAAGGAGCAGGGCTTTGTAACCGTGCATCATAGCCTAGAAAAGTTGAAGATCCTGCATGCATTGGCTCCATCTGTAATTGTGAAAGATGGGGAACAGGTTGTGGGCTATGCATTAGTGATGCTTCAGGAGGCAGGTAACATTTTCCCCGAATTGTTTTCTTTATTTGAAATGCTCAAACAATTAAAGTACAATAAACAACCCCTGCACAAGTATTCATTTTATATCATGGGGCAAATTTGTGTACACAAGCCTTATCGTGGCCGGGGTGTGTTTGAACTGCTCTACCGTAAACATAAAGAACTGATGCAGGAGCAATTTGATTTTGTAATAACATCTATCGCTACACGCAACACAAGAAGCATGCGGGCCCACGAAAAAACAGGATTTCAAACTATTCATCGTTTTACTGATGAAAAAGAAGAATGGGATGTGGTGTTGTGGGATTGGACACTAGATGCCTGAAAACTTATTCATATTTTATCAACCAATTGCTTTTCTTTTTGTTGTTGCTGCAAATAGTTTCATATTTGAACATGAACTCCGTTAACCGCATTATAACTATCCTTGTTTTATTATTGATATTCTTAAATACTTCTGCCCAAAAGAAAGGACTTTTTAAAAAACTCAACTTAGACTCGCTCACAAACCGTAACCTCCGGATTTTACCATTACCCAGCATTATTATAACTCCCGAAACAGGCTTGAAAGGCGGGGTGTTTGTGGATTATTTTTATAAAACAAAAGAAGGCAAAGGAAAAACAGTGCGGCCAAGCCTCAGCTGGGTGCAGGTATTGTACAGCACACGCAGGCAGTTTACATCTGAAGCCTATACTTCCACTTATACTTCCGGCGAAAAGTATTACATATTTTTCCGTGGCGGATTCATCAGCAACTATGAACGTTATTGGGGTTTAACCAAACCTACGGTTGAAAATAATCGATATGCCGAGGTTACGTACAACAGGGTGTATGCTCAGGCTAAAGTGCAGCGCAATATGGGCAAAAAATTTTTTGCAGGCGCATCACTCTACTTTGGCGATTATTCCAGAACAAAATTTTTGCAAAAAGATGGCATCGCTGCTACACCACCACCCGGCAACAGCAATTCAAGAATAGCAGCAGCGGGTATTTCGTTTACGGCTGATAAACGGGATAATCAGTTCAGCCCCACTAAAGGTTTTTTTGCTGATGTAACTGTTATGGGTAATTATAATTTGCAAAATAAACAGTATGCTTACACACTCATATCAACTGATGTACGAAAGTATAACGAAACAGGCAGGCACATATTTGCACATCAGCTTTATACTTCTTTTGCAACAGACGAAATGCCCTTGTTTGAAAAAGCAAGAATAGGAGGTTCCAATATGATGCGTGGTTATTTCCAGGGAAGATTTCGTGATAATGCATTATGGACATTACAAACAGAATACCGTTATAAACTTAACCGGTTTTTAAAATTGGCTTTTTTTGCTGCGGCTGGTAATACAGCTCCCGCAGCTGACAAACTGCTTTCACAAAAAATACAGTCAAGTACAGGCACAGGAATCAGACTGCTGATTAATAAGGAAAAGAAAATTTATTTCAGGGGCGATGTTGCTGTAACAGCAAACGGAATGTTGGGTTATTATTTCAGAATTGGTGATGCGTTTTAAAACATCATGATTTTGTTGTTTGTACACTTAAAAACTTTTGCCAGTCCTCCAGCATTTTTCCTTTTAATACTCTTGGAAATTTATGTTGACCTCCAATCTTTCCCTTGCTTTCCATAAATTTCATAAAGCAATGCTCACTTAGTATATCCAGGTACACATCACGCAGAGCGCTGCCTCTTTCTACAGCATAATCATCATTGATTTCTTTAAGTGCGTTGTCAATACCGGTGCGTAGTGTTTCAGCATTTACACGGTCATCGCAAGCTACATACCAATGATGTGCAAAAAAAGTACCATGCGGCTCGCCCACAACGGTATATTCGGGAATTGAAATATTCAATTCATCACTTACCATTTGTATGGCTTTATTCATATTGTCTACACTTAAATGCTCTCCTACCAGGGAAAGAAAATGTTTGGTTCTTCCCGTAATCACAATTTCACAATGCTCTTTATCTGTAAACTTAATGGTATCGCCAATCAAGTAACGCCATGTGCCGGCACTGGTACTGATGAGCAGTGCATAATCCTTTCCTTCTTCTACTTCGTGAATCATAAGCGCCTCTGCATCCGCTTTGATATTACCATCGGCATCAAAGTTTTTATCTTCAAACGGAACGAACTCTAAAAAAATATGGTCATTGGTTACCAGTTTCATACCCTCTGCATCCTGCCTGCTCTGGTATGCTATAAAGCCCTCACTGGCCAAATAAGTTTCAATATAAATCAAAGGCTTGCTGATGAGTTTTTCAAAGCCATGTTTATACGGTTCAAATGATACACCACCATGAACAAAAAAAGCAAGATTAGGCCATATGTCGTGAATGGTTTTTAGTTTGTAACGTTCAATAATCATTTCCATACACATCTGTATCCATGCCGGTACGCCCACCACAAAACCAATATCCCAGTTGGGCGCTTCCTGTACAATGTATTCCAGCTTTTTATTCCAGTCTTTTGTTTTTGCTATTTTTTTTCCGGGCTTATAAAACGGAGAAAACCAAAATGGCATTTTCTTAGCAGTAATCCCACTTAAATCTCCTGCATAATAGCCGGGGCCTTTTTGCAAATCAGTACTGCCACCCAGCATCAACCAGCCTTTGCTTACACTTCTTACAGGAAGTTTTTCATACGTACGTAGTGTTAGCAGTTGTTTTATCATCACAATTCGGTTGCCCTTCATTAAATCCTGTGTAATGGGAATATACTTACTGGCTGCCTCACTGGTACCGCTGCTGAGCGCAAAAAATTTAATCTTGCCCGGCCAGCATACATCCGTATGCCCTTCGAGTGTTTTATGCCACCACTCGTTGTAAATTTTATTGTAATCGTGAATAGGAACCAGTTGCTGAAACCGCTTGCCGGGGTGCCGGCTGTTGAGTATTTCGTCGAACTGATATTGCTGACCAAATTCTGTTTGCACGGCCTTCTTCAATAATTTTTTCAATGCCTTTACCTGCTGCCGCTTGGGCGAGTTTACAGGAAGGTTAAGCGCCTTACTGATGCTTTTGGGCAAATGAAAATCAAACAGCGACATACAGCAAACTTGATACGGACAAATGTAATGCAATGTGAGGTATTGTAAAACATAAAAATCGGCGCAAAGTCAGTCCGCTCCGTGCAGCCAGACGGATAAATAATAAAGGACGTATAGATTTTATGATTCCTGCTTCAGCTCCACCGCCACGCCACTTGTATTTTTTGCAGTACTTCCCACCACGCTCGTACTGTTTTGGGCATGAATATAAACAGCATACCTGCTGCCGAGTTGTTCTGTTTGCTGAATGATCTGTTTAAATGAAGTGTTGTGTGTTTCGCATAAAAGCAGCGCATCAATAGCTTCCATTTTTTCATTCACTTCGTTTGCACATCCCTGATACACAAAAGCAGGAAGTTTCGTTGATAATGCAGATGCAGACCCTTCATCAGCTATAATCAATAACTTTTCTTTCTGCAAAACAGGAGCGGATGCAGAAGTAAAAAAACGTTTCAACCAACTCATCATTCCACGCAGCGTAATGGCCAATCGAATAAAGAAATTAAAAACACCGTTGTAAAATTGTTGTGGATGTTTTTGTACAAACAGCAGCATCGCTTTGTAAAACTGCTGCACATATGCAGCGGAATGTTTTTTCGTGCTTTCACCTTTAAAGTGAATGATGGTGTTGTTACCGAGGTAATAATTTTTAAATACGATACTGTTGTGTTTTGTTTGAGTGATGCGGTAACTCAAATCAATATCTTCGCCATACATAAAAAAGTCTTCATCAAAACCGCCGGTGCTGTGGAGTACTTCTTTTCTTACCATCATAAATGCACCGCTCAAAACATCCACTTCATGAATTTGATGTTCATCTAAGTAACCCAGGCTGTATTGTGCAAATGTTTTGGAGCGTGGGAACAATGCACTTAGTCCGCTGAGTTTATAAAACGATGCGGTGGAAGAGGGGAAAGCCCGTTTGCTTTCAGGTAAAAATCTGCCGCTGCCATCAATCATTCGTACACCAATGGCACCAGCGGCCGGCGTTTGCTCAAAAAATGAAATACAGTTGGTGAAACTATCTTCTGCAACTATAGTATCAGGATTAAGAAATAAGATATAGTTTCCACAGGCCTGTTGTAATGCCAGGTTGTTTGCTCTGGCAAAACCACTGTTTACATCGCTCCATAGAAATTGCACGGCCGGGAACTTTTGTTGCAGGTAATCTTTGCTACCATCTGTTGATGCATTATCAACCACAAGTATTTCAGCCTCCATACCCTGCACAGCTTTTTGCACAGCGCAAAGACATTGCTCCAGAAAATATTTCACGTTGTAATTAACGATGATGACGGAAAGCTGCATGAGGCTTCAAATCTACAAGGTAAAATCTGAAAACTGAAAGATGGTGTCTGTTCATTCGCCTCAGGTGAATGACTGTACACCTTATATTATCTGCCTAAGAGATGCTGTACAGTCATCCGCCTTTAGGTGCGGATGAACAGGCATCAACATCAATCTGCAATCACCAACCTGAAATCAGCCATCCACCGCTATCTTTGCGCATGCTTAAACAAACCCTTATTGATGCCACTCGTGCAGGCGCTGAACAACTCGTTCATTTTTATGATAAAGAATACACTGTTTCCAATAAAGAGGGTGTAAACAATCTGGTTACAGAAGCTGATCATGCATCTGAAGCTGCTATTATTGAAGTGATTCAAAAAAACTTTCCTGATCACTTTATTTTAAGTGAAGAAACCGGTGAGCTCAAACAGGATTCTGAATACAAATGGATCATTGACCCTATTGACGGCACCATTAATTTTTCAAAAGGCATTCCTATCTGCTGCGTAAGTATTGGTGTTGAAAAAAACGGGCAAATGATTCTGGGTGCGGTGTACAGTCCGTTTTTAAATGAATTCTTTTTTGCAGAACGTGGACAGGGTGCGACACTCAACGACAAGAAGATCCGGGTGAGCACACAAGCTGAAGTAATTAAAAGCTGTTTGGTAACAGGCTTCCCCTACACCTATCTGGATATGCCCAATGGTCCGCTGGAAGTATTTGAACGATTGATTCGCAAAGGCGTTCCTGTACGCAGACTGGGCAGTGCTGCATTGGATTTATGCTGGGTGGCAGCAGGTCGCTTTGATGGATTTTATGAACATAAGTTACAGGCATGGGACAGTGCTGCCGGATTTTTAATGGTTGAAGAAGCCGGCGGTAAAGTAACGGACTTTGATAACAATTACTATTCGCCGTATCAACCGCATTTGGTAGCAACGAATGGTAAAATTCATGAGGAGCTGGTGGAGGTGATACATAATAGAAAAGTGCTGTGAAGTACGGGCTACGAAGTACGAAGTACTTAACTTTAAACTGTATCACAAAACATAAGCACCGATTATGCAGGACCTTAAAACCAGGACGTTTAATTATGCAATTGCAAATGGAAGATTAGTACAAGATATTCCTTATGATGCAGTAAACAGAGAATACATCAGCCAGTTAGTAAGATGTACCGCTTCAGTGGGGGCAAATTATCGTGCTGCAAAAAGAGGTAAATCTGACGCAGATTTTTTAAACAAATTAAAAATAGTAGAAGAAGAATGTGATGAGTCCATTTATTTTCTGGAATTATTAAAAGCGTTAAATCCAACACTTGAAATAAGAATTAATGAACTCATAAAGGAAGGTTCAGAATTACTTAAAATATTTGTTGCCTCCATTATTACAACACGAGAACGCATTTATAATACCAAACAAAAATAAAAGGGCTAAGTAGTTAGCGGAACAGTTTCGCATGAGTACTTTGTATCTCGTACTTAATGAATGAAGAAAAACTAAAATTACATCATGATCTCAAACATAGGTACTTCGTATTTCGTACCTCGTACTTAATGAATGAAGAAAAACTAAAATTACATCATAATCTCAAACATAGGTACTTCGTATTTCGTACCTCGTACTTAAAATTATTATTATGTCTGAAGAAAGAACAGAAATCTCCTCCCTCGGAGAATTCGGATTGATTGAGCAGTTAACAAAAAATATTGAGTTTCAAAATGCATCAACCATATTAGGTGTGGGTGATGATGCAGCGGTTATTGATCACTTTGGCAAGCAAACGGTGATTACAACGGATCTGCTCATGGAAGGCGTGCATTTTGATTTGATGTACACACCCCTCAAGCATTTGGGTTATAAAAGTGTGGTGGTGAATGTGAGTGATATTTATGCCATGAACGCCACACCCACACAAATAACAGTAAGCATTGCTATCAGTAACCGGTTTAGTGTAGAGGCCGTGGAAGAATTGTATGAAGGGATTTATGCAGCCTGTGAAGAATATGGTGTGGATTTAATTGGCGGTGATACAACGTCCTCTTCCAAAGGGTTGGTGATAAGTGTTACAGCCATAGGTGAAGTGGCGCCTGATACATTTGTAAAGCGTAGTGGTGCCCAAGTGAATGATTTAATTTGTGTGAGCGGTTATTTGGGGGGCGCCTATCTTGGTTTACTACTGTTAGAACGAGAGAAAAAAATATTTTTAGAAACAAAAGGAGTACAGCCTGATTTAGAAGACCGTTCATACATTGTAGGTCGTTTACTCAAACCCGAAGCACGCAAAGACATTATTGATTTTTTCAAAAACGTACAGCTTACGCCCACCTCTATGATGGACATCAGTGATGGATTGAGCAGCGAAGTATTACACATTTGTAAACAAAGCGAAGTGGGTGCTGTATTGTATGAAGATAAAATACCTGTGCATCCTGATGCCAAAGAATTTGCTTACAAATTGGAAATAGACCCCACAGCCTGCGCTTTAAGCGGCGGTGAAGATTATGAACTCATTTTTACGATTTCACAAAATGATTATGAAAAAGTTAAAGAGGTGCAGGGCATAAGTGTGATTGGATATATTACAGAGGCTAAAGAAGAAGCGACCATCATTACCCGTGGCGGCAACAAACACAAACTGGTGGCACAGGGATGGAATGCGTTTTCAAAATAAACCATGCACACAAAAACACGCTATCATCAAAAAAATAATACGCAGCGTTGCTGGTGTCTTCACCAACAGCTTGCTTTTGTACACACGCCTTGGTTCGTGTCTCCACGAATCATTTGCATAAAGTTTTTTCATTCAGTCTTCTTCTTCCTGTCCGTTATTTGTTTTGTTTCCTGCAGTGTAACTAATCAATTCACAACTGAAAAAAAATACAGTCCGCAGCAATTGAAAGAAGATGTACAGGCGATGGAGCAAACACTCAAACGCAATCATCCTTCTCTCTACTGGTACAGCAGCAAAGAGCAGATTGACTCCTCTTTTGCAAGAGCCTATAAACAAGTAAAAGACTCTATGAATGAAAACACATTTAAGAATTTGATTGCCGAAACAATTTTTCCAATCCGTTGCGGTCATACCAGTGTGCGACATTCAGTGCAGTGGAACCGATACAATACAGGGCGTGGACCAAGAGGGTTTCCTTTGAATTTGAAAATAGCAGACGATAGTACACTCGTCATCACCAATAATTTCAACAGAAAGGATTCTGTGTTGAAAAGAGGAATGCTTGTTACAGCTATCAACGCACTGTCATCCAAACAAATTATAGATACCCTGCTGCCTATGGTGGCGATTGATGGCCATGCAAAAAATTTCAGCTATCAAAACATCAGTAATAGTTTTTCAGCATATTATAACAGTCGCTTTGCGGGGGTAAGCAAATACGATATCAGTTATATTGATTACAGCGGCAATCAACAACAGATTTCCCTGTCTGCTTTAAAACCCGTACGTGATACAAGTGCAAGGGCTACTCCTGTTCTAACACAACCTCAGCCCGAAATTTCTGCACGCAAACGGCGGATGATAGCGGCCCGCAGTTTTATGATTGATTCATCCAGACAGTTTGCGGTGCTTCGTATTGGAAGTTTTTCACGCATAGTCAGGCGTTCTTACCTGCGGCGGAGTTTTCAGCAACTGCAGCAACAGCAAATTCCAAATCTCATTATTGATGTGCGAAACAATGGCGGCGGTTTAATCAAATCGTCCTTATTGCTCACACGCTATATTCAGCAACAGCGGTTTACATTTACGGATTCTATTTTCAGTGCTACTAAACAAATACGTTCGTCCATTCCGGTAAAAAAGAAATGGATTCATAATGTGGGCATGTTTTTTTTAACCCGCAAACAACAAGAACATCAGTACAGGTTTGTATTTTTTCAAAAACAGGTACAACCGAAACGTCAATTTTATAAAGGCCATGTGTATGTACTTACAGGTGGCTATTCTTTTTCTGCCACCACCATGTTTTTATCCAATGTAAAAGGAAACAGCAATGTAACACTGGTGGGCGAAGAAACAGGCGGTGGCTATTATGGCAACAATGGTGTGTTTATTCCTGAAATGGTGCTGCCGCATACAAAACTGCGTGTGCGGCTGCCCTTGTTTCGCATTGTAAATGATAAAGCCATTGTGTTTAACGGAAGCGGCGTGCTGCCTGATGTGGAAGTAAAGGCAAACGCAGAAACAATTAAAAAAAATACAGACCCTAAAATGGAGAAGGTGATGGAGTTGATTAAAATTAATTAGATATTAGATAAGATGCCTTGAGCTTGAATTAATAACTCCTCTCTGCTTTGCCTTAGTTGTTTTAATTCTTCATTTTTGGCATTAACCAATAGTTCAAGCTCGTTAATAGCATTATCATAAAGCTCAAGTTTAGCTTGACATTTTTCTTTGGTATAGCTTAAAGGAATATTTTTTTCTAAAGAATTTTGATTTAAAATTTCATTTACAGACACGTTTAGTACGTTACAAAGATTTAATAAAGTCGGAACGCTTAAGTAGTGGATTCCTTTTTCAATTTTACAGTAAGCTGACTGATCAAGACCTATAAGTTCGCCTAATTCTTTTTGGGAAAGCCTCTGTTGTTCCCGTATTTTCCGCAGTTTTTCTAAGTACATGGTGTTTTATTTTTCTTAACAACATATTCCAAATTGGAATTGTTTAGTATTAGTATTTTTTTTTCGTATTGTCATTGCAATGATTAACACAATTTTTTAACCTAAATTTTATTCTATGTCTCACAACAAACAAAAGTATTTTGGCAAGATATCAAAGGGCTTGGTCATGTTAATTCTCGTAAAGATTACTTTCTTCGGCAGTTTCGCTTTCATTCAATCTTGTAAAAAAACAGAGAGTAGTCGCAGTGATGGAAAAGCAAAAATCAGGTTTTATGATGCAATTAATAAAAATAAAGCTACAATCAATGCAATTACAGCAAATAAATTGAATAATGGAAATTTAAACTATGAGGCTAACTCAGAAACAAATAGTAGTATTTCTTCCGAAAATGAAAGTTTAGAAGAAATCTACCTTCAACCGCCTGTAGGCGGAGGTGGAAATTTTGAAAATCTTCCAGGTTCTTTAAGTATTCAACAAATTTCTCATTTAGTTCACAATTATAATGCAGTAGTTCAATACACACCATCATCTACAAACCACGGGTTTAATATCCCAATAAACGAAGTTACAAGTAGTTTAAACCCCTTACTAACAGAAGCAAGAGCGTATCTTGTTACAAAAGGTTTTACTAACGAGGAGTTGAATCAAATGATAATTGACTCAGGTGCAGTGGAAACAGATTTGATTCCTTTTGCAATGGTTTTGGCGTCTAATGAACCACCAGCAACCACCAAGATAAATTATTCTCAATTTTTTGGACAGTCTGCTTATGCAGGTGATGTGACTTGGGGAGATTTTTTCCGCTGTGGATTAGCCGCAATTGGTTTACAGTTTGCTTCAGTCGCTAGTCCGTCTATGACTGGTAGTTGGTCAAAAGCATCTATGAAAAAAGCGTTTGGAGCTATTGCTAAAAGGTTTCTCGGTCCCGTAGGTGTGGCTATAGCAGTGGTAACCTTTGGCCTTTGTATAGCTGATGCCTATTTAGAGTGATAAATTAAGATTTATGAAATTAATTGCAGGTTTCGTATTTGCATTGGCTATTTCAAACAAGATTCTTTCTATAATAAAATCTATAAAAGCAAAAGATTTTGGAAGTGTTAAACTTGAAATATTTTTTCTTTTTTTGATAATTATAGTAGGGGTATTTGTTTATCTTCTCCTTAGAAAAAGCTAAGTGATTTTTTTGCAAAAAGAAGAGGCTGACTCAAAAACTCGGGGCAGCCTCACTTTTTTGAAACGATATTATATGACAAAGTTTCTACTTATGCAACTATCTAATCTTTCATACTGAGCACAAATACTGTCGTTTTTATTTTGTTTTATGGTAAAGAAATATTTAAGATTAGCCGTCACGATATTTACTTTAATTAATCAATCAATTGCTCAAGAAAAGACTCTGAAAAATCAAATTGCATTATTCGGAAGTTTTTATACACTTTATGGCAGTGGTGATATACCAGGCTTTGTAATGAGTGCTGAATATGGAGGCAAGTTTAAAAAGAGATTGGAATTTTTGCCATCAGTGACATTTACTTCTCATTTTGAGGAAAACAGACATTTTACAACATACAATGGTGTTACATATGATCAAAAAATTCGATTTATCACATCGGGTTTTCAAGCAGATTTAAAATTTGCCTATGTACCTATTGATAAAAAGTTGAAGTTGAAATTAATTGTTGGACCCATCGTGAGATTACAATATGACAATTATCCGTCTGGAGGATATTCTGCAAATTTTCCTGCTTTAACAGGCTACCCGGGTATACTGTATGAGTTTTATGAGGATGATAGAACAGGAAATAAGTTTAAAGAACTAAATATTGGTTACATTGTTGGCCCTTCTGTAGATTATATGTTTAAAAATAACTGGTTTATCAGTACACGGTTCCTTATTCAGAGTGATACGAATGCAGATTTTATTGCCAGTGGTTTTATTGGTTTTGGAAAACGGTTTTGACTGACGCAGGAATGCGGGTTATGGAGTAATATGAAAATCATCCCCATCTTTTAAAAAAGGAAGTTTGTGCCGCACCTCTTCCAGCTTTTCTTTAGAGAGTACGATGTTATGTATGTCTTCTTCATGTTCTTTTTTATACAGCACTTCACCCATGGCATCAATCACCATTGAATTACCGCTGTGATAAATACCATTGCCATCTTCACCTACACGGTTTACGCCGATTACATAACATTGATTTTCGATGGCTCTTGCTTGCAGTAAAGTACGCCATGCATGTTGTCTCCTTTCGGGCCAGTTGGCAACATAGATGAGAACATCATATTCAGGAGTATCATTGGTTTGCTGGCGGGCCCACACAGGAAACCGTAAATCATAACACACCTGTAAATTTATTTTCCATCCGTTTACAGAAGCAATCAATCGTTTAGTACCTGCTGTATAATGTTCATGTTCACCGGCAAATGCAAAGAGATGACGCTTGTCGTAATAGGCATATTGTCCATTGGGCAACATCCAGATGAGGCGGTTGAAGTATTCCTTGTCATCATTCGTATGGCCGCTTGGAGCGGCCTGACTTATGATGACACTCCCTGTAAGAACAATTTTATGTTCAGCGGCTACACGTTTCATCCATGCAACGGTGGGGCCGTTCATCTCTTCTGCCAGCAATTCAGGTTTCATACTGAAGCCTGTTGAAAACATTTCGGGCAGCACTACAATTTGTTTGGCATGTGGCACTGCTTTTATCTTTTGCTCCAGCATGTGCAGGTTGGCTGCTTTATCTTCCCAGTGTAGATTGGTCTGTATTAATG
>CAYPBV010000012.1:0-12141 GCA_964409025.1 uncultured Chitinophagaceae bacterium
AGCCATAACTTTCCTCACCACCTATTATGTAATCCTCTTTGCCTTCTTTTTCTTTAATAAGCTCAGCAATCCATTTAAAACCAGTAAGTACATTGTAGCAATTAATACCATTTGCTTTTGCAATTGTATCAATCATCTCTGTAGTTACAATCGTCTTCACCACCATATCATTGGGTTGATTAATACCTTTCGCCTTTCTTGCTTCAATCATATAATTAAAAGCAAGTACGGCTGTTTGGTTTCCATTCATCAACACCCAATTACCATTTAAATCTTTTACACCAATGCCCACACGGTCACTGTCAGGGTCAGTACCAAGTAAAATATCCGCATCAATTTCTTTTGCTTTCTTTAATCCAATACTCATTGCCTCAGCTTCTTCAGGATTGGGATATACAACTGTGGGAAAATTGCCATTAGGTTCTTTCTGCTCATCTACAATAGTTACATTGGTAAAACCAAAACGCTGCAACACCTGTGGCACAAGTGTAATACCCGTACCATGTATTGAAGTATACACAATCTTTAAATCATGCTGCGCTTTACACACTTCAGGATACACACTCAGGCTTTGTACCATATCCATATACGCTTCATCTATATCTTTCCCTATGAGTGTGATATTACTTTCGCCACCACTCCACTTTACATCATCTACTGAATGTATTTTATCTACTTCTGCAATTACATTTTTATCATGTGGTGGTACTAACTGTCCGCCATCATCCCAATAAGCTTTGTAACCATTGTACTCTTTCGGGTTGTGTGAAGCAGTACAAACAACACCCCCCTGACAACCGAGATGACGAATGGCAAAACTCAACTCCGGTGTGGGACGCAATGCTTCAAACAAATACACTTTAATACCATTAGCTCCCATTACATTAGCTACAATCTCAGCAAAAGTGCGGCTGTTGTTACGGCTATCATGCCCCACCACCACTTTTACATTGCCCTGCCCAAAACTTTGATTGAGATAATTAGCATAACCCTGTGTAGCCATGCCCACAGTATATTTATTCATACGATTGGTACCAATACCCATAATACCACGAAGACCACCGGTACCAAACTCCAGATTACGATAAAAGGAGTCAGCCAGTTCATCAGGATGTTCTGCCTGTAATTTTTTGATTTCATCTTTAGTAGAGGCATCAACATTTCCGGAAAGCCATTTCTCTACATTGGCATGAATCGTTGCTTGCATAACAATTGGTTTAGGAAATCAAATATATTGTAGTCCATGGTTTTTTCAATGATGAGTTTCTTTATTTTCAAAGAAAATAATTACATATTTTAAAAACCGGCATTATGGTTTGAAACCCTGACGGTGGTTTTCGTATTTTGCAGTTGAGAATGAAATTCAAACCGGGTATATCAAAACTCCTTTTTTGCAGTTGCTTCACAATTTTCTCATTGCAGCAAACTAAAGCACAACCTGCATTTTTGCCACCATCAGATGTGTATCGTCCAGAGCGGTTGAGAAAAGTAGTGATTGGTGAATCTATTGTTTTTGTTGCCACTTCAATAGGTTTGTATTACTTGTGGTATAAAAAATTTCCGAAAAGCCGTTTTCATTTTATTAATGACAACCGTGAATGGTTTATGATTGATAAAATGGGGCATGCTACCACAGCTTACAGCATTGCTACCATGCACCACGACCTCATGCGCTGGAGCGGCGTAAAACCAGGTACCGCCATAGCCACAAGTGCTATTACTTCATTAGCATTTTTAAGCATTGTAGAAGTGATGGATGGTTTTTCCAGAGACTGGGGCTTTTCAAAAGGTGATATGCTGGCCAATATTTCGGGAGCAGCTTTATTTGCAGCACAGCAGCATTGGTGGGGACAGCAACGTATAAACTTAAGAGTTTCGGCAAGGTTCAGTCCGTATGCAAAGTACAATCCATCATTATTGGGAAATGACTGGGCATCCCGGCTGATGAAAGATTATAACGGACAAACCTATTGGCTTTCAGTCAACATTTATTCCTTTTTACCCGGTAACAGCAATTTTCCTGTATGGTTCAATGCAGCCGCAGGATTTGGTGCTGATGGTATGACAGGAGCACGAAATAATCCCGATTCTATTGGTGGTAAACCCATCCCTTTGTTTAAAAGAAAACAACAATTTTACCTGGCTGCCGATGCTGATTTATCAAGACTGAACAATTCAAATGCCGTAAGCGTACCGCTCTATTTTCTGCAGTTTATTAAAACACCTGCTCCGGCAATTGAAGTAAATTCAGATGGAAAGATTAAATTGCGAGCGATACAATTTTAATTGCTTATGGGAACGATTGAAAAGATTTTTTTTGCCTTGATAGCCTTATTTCTTTTTGTATATGTACTTAAAGGATTTCTTTTAGTAGGTTATAACCACTACAAATATAAAAGTAAAAGTGCCGGGGTTATGTTAAGTGAACTGTTAAGAGTTTTAATTACGCTAAAACCTATTATACATAAGAGATTAGAACCTAAAGGTTATGATTACAAAATGTATGAGCGCTTTCAAAAAAAATATGTTACCTATTACGCTATACTCTGGATATGTCTATTTATAATTCTTTTTCTTGTCGCAAAAATTTACCTGGGATTATTCTAAAATTACCAGCTGAATGTAGTATTGGTTTCCGGTGCATTTAAGCGAAAGCTTTTTGTTTCGCCTTTATTTTTAAAATGAATAATGTTAATTTGACCGCTGCGCAGATTGTAAAGCACATCATTAAAAACATTCACTGATTTTAAGGAAGAAACATTTTTAATCAACAGATAATTCCAGGTAGCTTCCTGTTCTAATTCATAACCCAGCATTTCATAGCTTAACGGCTTACCATCAACAACAATTTTTAAATGTTTCTGTAAATATGCAAATACCAAAGCCTGTATTGCCTGTTTATCTTTTTCATCAGTGAGCACCACTTGTTTTTTATACTCTGCCTTCATGGCATCTTCAAGATCATCCGTAAAAATCTTACAGGCAATCTGCAATTCTTTATGCTGAGGGCGGTACTCAATTTCTGTAACGCTCACATAGTAAGGATGTGTTGTAAAAGCTGAAAGCAAGAAGCCGGCAGTAATGAGTACGATGACACCCGAAATAATCCTGAACGCATTTACTTTTAGCAGCAAGTGCTGAATACTTACTACCCACTCCCTACCATCGGCTATTGATTGGTTTGCCGCTCGCCGTTCGTGTAATTTTACCGCTTTCCGCATATTAAATTTCATAAGCACAAACTTCTGACATATTTTTCAACCTTCAATAACCAACCGTGTATTAATGGGCGATTTTGGCTTTTATTTTAAGGAAGGGATTTATCACATCACTGACTGGAAGGGTTATGACCATATTCTGTTTGTGATGGCGCTTTGTCTTCCCTATTTGCTCAAAGACTGGAAACAGATTTTGTTTATGGTTACAGCTTTTACTATTGGCCATAGCATCACTTTAGCGTTGAGTGTGTTTAATAAGATTTTAATAAGCAGCGAATGGATAGAGTTTCTTATACCGGTTACAATCTGCATTACAGCATTGGAAAATTTAGCCAAAAAAAATACAGATAAAGTGCATTACCGCCGGCGGTATATTTCCGTATTAGTATTTGGTTTGATTCACGGTATGGGTTTTAGTAACTATTTAAAAAGCATGTTGGGTAAAGAGGAAAGTATTTTTACCCAATTACTGGCTTTCAACATTGGCCTTGAAACAGGACAACTTTTTATTGTAGCAGTTGTTGTTCTGATTTCTTTTATTGTTGTACAAATCCTTAATACACAAAGAAGAGAGTGGACGGTGTTTGTGAGCGGAGGTATTTTTGGATTGGCTTTCGTTATGACATTAGAACGTTTACCATTATAAAATCAAAATGTATGAGAATGAAGATGCGTTTATTAGCTGTTGCCTGTTGCCTGAGCACATCACTTATGGCACAGCCACCGTTGAGCAACCCCGGCAGCAACCACGGCAACCGTTTTGAACAATTGGGCTACTTATTACAAAGTCCTAACGAATACCGCACAGCCAGTGGCGCCCCGGGCCCCAAATACTGGCAGCAGCGTGCAGACTATAACATTACTGCCGAACTGGATGAAGTAAATCTGAAACTTACAGGAAGTGAAACCATCACTTACACAAACAACTCACCTGATCAACTTACCTATTTGTGGCTGCAGCTTGATGGTAATTATCAGGAAGCGAACGCTGATGTGATGTACACCGGCCGCAGCCGTATGGATGCTACTATGAGCAATAACCAGCTTAAGCGAATTGAACCCTGGCGTACTTCCAGAGAGTTAGGTTTGGGTGTTAACATAACAAAAGTAGTTGATGGCACAGGCAAACCATTGGCTTACACCATCAATAAAACGATGATGCGTATTGATTTGCCTGTGGCATTAAAACCCGGTCAAAAATTTGTATTCAGTATTGACTGGAATTATAAAATACCCAACCGTGGTGCAGACGGAGGAAGAAGTGGTTATGAAATTGTGGGCGAAGATGAGAACAAAGTATTTTGTATGACACAGTGGTATCCACGTATGGCAGTGTACAGCGATTTTCAGGGCTGGCAGCACTTGCAGTTTACAGGTGGTGCTGAGTTTGCACTCAACTTTGGCAACTATAATATGAAACTCACAGTACCTTCTGATTTTATAGTATCCTCAACTGGCGAATGCAGTAACTATAAGCAGGTATTAAGTGCAGAACAGTTTAACCGCTGGACACAGGCACAAAATGCAAAAGATGTAGTGGAAGTGGTTACACTTGGTGAAGCAGTAGCCAATGAAAAAGATAAAAGCACAGATAAAAAAACATGGAACTATACTGCAGAAAATGTACGTGATGTAGCCTGGGTTACCAGTCGTAAATTCATTTGGGATGCAATGCCTACTTATGTAAATGGTAAGAAGGTAATGGCCATGAGCTATTATCCCAAAGAAGCTTATAACCTTTGGAGAAGATACTCTACAAAAGTTACAGCACATACCCTGAAAGTGTATTCAAAACACACAACTCCCTATCCTTACCCCGTAGCTATAAGTGTAGAAGGAAGCCAGGGAATGGAATACCCCATGCTTGCCATTAATTTTGGCCGATGCGAAAAAGACGGCTCTTATAGTGAAGCTACCAAGTATGGAATGATTGGCGTTACCATTCATGAAGTGGGCCATAACTTTTTTCCGATGATTGTAAACAGTGATGAGCGCCAGTACTGGTGGATGGATGAAGGATTAAATACCTTTACCCAATTCCTTACTGAACAGGAATTTGACAATAACTATCCCAGCCGCCGTGGCCCTGCTCATTTGATAACAGATTACATGCGTTTACCCAAAGACCAATTAGAGCCAATTATGACAATGGGTGATAATGTGGTGAATGTAGGTGCCAATGCGTATGCAAAAGCAGCAACCGGTTTAAACATTTTGCGTGAAACGATTATGGGCAGAGAGCTGTTTGATTTTGCATTTCGTGAATATGCACGCCGCTGGGCGTTTAAACATCCTACACCTGCTGATCTCTTCCGTACAATGGAAGATGCAAGCGGTGTGGACCTGGATTGGTTCTGGCGTGGCTGGTACTACGGAACAGACCCTGTAGATATTTCATTGGACACAGTAAAGTGGTTTAAGATGAATAATGCAGATAATGCAAAACTCTTCCGCCAGCAGCCATTTGAGCAAATTGGTAAAGAGCGAAACAAAAATGATAAGACCATTACGTTTGCAACAGATGCAGATACCAGCCTGCGTGATTTTTATTATTACAACCGCAATGCTGATATTATTTATGCACAGCAGCAGCGTGAAGCAGGTGCTGCCAACAATATGGACAAAGAAAATGCAACACAATGGGCCAATAAAAACTTCTATGAACTTACTTTTAATAACAAAGGCGGCATGGTAATGCCCATTATTGTTGAGTTTACGTTTAAAGATGGTACCAAAGAAATAGATCGTATTCCTGCAGGTATCTGGAAACTCAATGAAAAACAGGTTACCAAAGTTTTCATTAAGGATAAGGAAGTGGCCAGCATTCGTTTAGACCCCAATAAAGAAACAGCCGACATCAATGAAGAAAATGGTTTGTGGCCTGTAAAAGAAATGCCCAGCCGTTTTGATTTATTCCGTGCGGGTGGGTTTGGAGGTGCACGTGGACAAAGCGGTGGAGGTAATTCAATGCAGCGTGCACAAAAAGCACCCGATAAAAATCCACAACAAAAGCAATAAGATTTCAACGAAACTGCAACTCAAATGTTTCAGAAAAGGTACAGAGATTTTTCTTTGTACCTTTTGTGTTTTAACTTACTCCATGTAACACGTTAGTTGAAAAAAATATTAGAATTATGAAAATTCTGAATTCATTCATTTTTCTTTTTCTATCTGTCAAACTTTTTGCATCAAAAGTTGACACAAACTCTGTATACAGCCCTTCAATGAAAAAGGAAATTAAATGCGTGGTTATAACGCCTGACAGTTATAAAAAAAGAAACAACCGCTATCCGGTTGTGTATTTACTGCATGGTTACAGCGGCAATTATGCCCAATGGGTTAAAAGTGCACCACAGCTGAAAAAACAAGCCGATGAATTTCAATTGATCATTGTATGCCCTGATGGTGGTTATGGAAGTTGGTATTTAGACAGTCCGGTTGACAGCACATTTAAATACGAAACCTTTATAATAAAGGAACTGATCCCATTTATTGATACTCATTATAAAACAAAAGCTGATAAAGCGCATCGTGCCATCAGTGGACTTAGTATGGGCGGACACGGAGCTATGTATCTCAGCATACGAAATAAAGAAATCTTTGGTTTTGCAGGTTCAATATGCGGCGGTGTAGATGTAAGACCATTTCCCGATAACTGGGAGTTAACGAAGCGCTTAGGAGATACCACTTGCTGTAAACAAAACTGGGAAAATGTAAGCGTAATAAATATTATTGATAATTTAAAGAATGGTGAAGTAAACCTGATTATTGATTGCGGGCTGGGCGATTTTTTTTTAAATGTTAACAGGGCACTTCATCAAAAGCTCATGCGGCTGAAAATAGATCATGACTATATTGAGCGGCCCGGCAAGCATAATAAAGATTATTGGAGCAGTGCCATTGATTATCACTTATTGTTTTTTAAAAAAGAATTTGATAAAAATTAAAATTAATAATACGAAAAGAATTATTTCATAGCTTTTATTTCATTCAGAAGTTTGCCTGCATAATTGCTGTTCATCAATGAAAGTTCATTGTATTTTTTAACCGCATCTGCCTTACTGCTAATCCGAACAAAGCATAAGCCAAGGTAATACAAGGTAGTTTCAGTTTTGGGCTGGAGGGTGTTGGCAATATTGAGGTTGCTAATGGCCATTGAATACATTTTGATGGAATAATAGGAATAACCAATCTCAGCATAGGCAGTTGTATTAGAAGAGTCAGACTGAATTGATTTTTGCAAATGCGTAATGGCTTTATCAAACTGTTTTATTTCATTAAAACACCAACCGATATCACTGAGGAGTTTGGAATCGTTTGGTTTTTGTTCTAAAGCCTTTAACATAAGCGGCAGCGCTTCATTGCACTTACGCTCTTTTTTAAGTACCTGTGCTTTGGTGTATAAGTCAGCTTCTGTCTGCGCATTTAACTGATGTAAACAGCAGGAAAGTATAAAAACAATAAAGAAAAATCGTTTCATGAATACTAAGTTACAAGAGAACATAATACAACTTAAAAATCAATAATTATTCACCACTCTCATAAATGATTTCATTCATCACCCACTATTACCTATTCACTATTCCATAACCTCCACCCTTCTTCTGCCTGAAGCTCCAGCATTTCCAACCCATTTTTAATAACTGCTCCTCTTTGTGATGCTTCCTGTAAAAAAGCCGTTACAGCCGGGTTATAAACCAAATCATAACACAAATGATTGGGGCCAATACCTGCATAGGGCAATGATGGTTTGGTAGTTACATTTGGTTGCATACCCAATGGTGTTGTGTTTATGATCAATGGATAATCAGTAAGCAGCGCTTCATCCAATTCATCATAACTCAAAATACCATCAATTTTTTTTCGGGATACATACCTGCAGTCAATACCAATATTTTTCAGCACCCATTCCACAGCCTTGGCTGCACCGCCTGTACCTAATATCAAGGCTTTTGTATGATGCGCCTGCAAAAGTGGTTTCAGTGATTGCTCAAAACCCGCAACATCTGTATTATACCCTTTTAAATGCCCATTTCGAATTGTAATGCAGTTACAGGCACCGGTTTCTGCCACCACTTTTGAATAGTCATTTAGGTATGGTAATACCTGCTCTTTGTAAGGAATGGTTACGTTCAATCCGCACAAATAAGGATGTGCCTGTACTAATTGTGGCAAGTGGTTGATATGTTCTAAAGGAAAAAGCTCATAAACACAATCTTCAATTCCTTCTTTCAAAAATTTATCGGTAAAATATTTTTTGGAGAAGGAATGACTGAGTGGAAAACCAATTAAACCGTATAGTTTCATTATTTAGATGTTTCCTTTTTATCAAGAAACAGGTGAAACGTATCGCCTCTTAAACCCACACGCATTGCTTCCAGTGCAATTACTTCATACGGTGCAATATTGCCAAGGTTTACATTGCAGCCTATCAGTTCAATAAAGTATAAGGCCTGTGCTTTTTGCGGTGCTTCCCAAATAATTTTTTCTTCGGGTATTTTAGTAAGAATTTCCTGTACCAGCCCTTCACGAACTTCACCGCTTCCACGATAGATACCCACATTACCGGCCTCACGTGCTTCAGCAATTACATAAGTAGCCCCTGCTGAAAGTTCGGCAGTCATTAATTCAATCCATTTGTAAGGGGGAATAATGTGTGCGGCATCTTTACTACCTACCTCGCTCAGCACCGTGCCATATTGAGTAAGTTTTTCAATATAACCGCACTTTTCAGCATGCGGTATCGTAATGGAGCCATCGCTTACTTCCATCCAGTCTATACTGTAATCTTTACAAACGGATATATAATCTTCAAACTGATTACGAATCAGAAAGGCTTCAAACAAAGTACCTCCAAAATAAACAGGCAGGTCGTATGATTTGTATAATTCAATTTTTTCACGGAGATGAGGTGTTACATAAGAAGTACCAAAGCCCAGTTTAATTACATCAATATGCGGGGCAGAAACGCTTAAAAAATTTTTTGCTTCTTCCAAACTAAGTCCTTTATCCATAACCATAGTTAAGCCGTGTTTACGTGGTTTAACAAGCCGGTCAGGCATTTGCGTTAAATTAAAATTCATGTGCTTATTTTTTTAGAATTGGGCAAAAATAGGAAACCCGAAGCGATGTTTCACCTCCGGGCTTTCAAATGATGCTTTAGTGCATGTTGAATTTATATTGATTTCGACTTTTTATACCTGGCAATTATATCCACTACCTGCGGATGTTGTAACAGGCGGGGCATCAATTGTATAAAGTTTTTGATGAGCTTGGGAGCCTTGCTCATGGCTATCTCTAATAACTGGATGGCTTCTTTACTTTTTCCTTCTGCAAAAGCTACAGCAGAGCGGTAAAATAAAAAGATTGGTTTACCTCCGGTGGCTTCATAAGCTGCCGCTGCATATTCATCTGCATTATCTAATAAATCTGCTTTGAGCATACAATCCAGAATGGCAGTCCAGCCTTTCGGGCTTTTGGGTTTAGCTTTTATAACGTTGGCATAATGCTCAATAGCCTGTGCATATTGTCCTAATTCAACCAACGCTATACCCATGGTTAAATTAAACTCCGGATTGAGCCGGTTGCTGCGTAGTGCATTATGTAAATGTTTAATTCCTGTTTCATACTGTCCTTCATTAATATAAGTGCAGGCAATTTTGTATTGATAGCGTGCATCTTCCGTTGAAAGGTGTAATGCTTTTTTATAGTGAAACCTCGCTTGTGCATATTGCCCCATACGATCAAAACAGTAGCCAATAGCTTCATGAATTACTTCCTCGGGTCTGCTCAGCTCCAGCACTTTTTCGAGCATTTCAATAGCTTCTTTGTACTTACGCATGCGTATGTAAGCATCACCCATGTTGCGGTAAGCATAGTCAAATTTTTCATCAATAGCTGTACAATACATATAGGCATCAATAGATTTCTCATACAATTTCAATCCCTGATAAGCGGCACCCAGATTAAACCATGCCAGTTCGCTGTAAGGATAATCATTGATAATATTTTGATGCAGTTTGATGGATTCTTCATTGCGGCCTGTAAAATCTGTCCAGAAGCAGATTTTGTACAAAGCCTCCTCGTTCATGGGTTCTTGTTCCAGAATAAGTTTAAGACATTCAAATACTTTTTCAAACTCTTCATAATCGTCGTAAACATCTGCCAGCTCAAACAATAATTCAATACGCTCTTCATCTTTGAAAAGTTCAAGCGCATCCTGCAGTAACTCAATTGCTTTTTCCTGCTGGTCTAATGCCAGGTAAGCATCAGTTTTTAATATAAACAGGTTAATATCCAAACTATCCAGCAGTTCTGCTTTTTCCAAAACCACCAATGCGGCTTTATATTGGCGGGTAGCCAGCAGCAAATCAGCCTTTTTTATAAGAAGCAGCGAAGAATATGGATAGATCTCAATCCCCATTTCAGCAGCCTGCAGGGCAGATGTAAGGTCTTCTTTTTCATCAAAATAGTTTACCAATCGCTCAAAACTTTCCTCTTCAATAAAAGAGTGCGAACGACCGTTTTTGAGATTATCAAACTGGCGGAGTAATTCCCGCATTTCATCATTATTAGAGCGTGAGGGATTTTTCTGCATGGGTTGTAAGTTTACCTAAGATAGCCCCGTTTCAAGAAAAAAAGCAATAGCCATGTAACATTTAGTTATACACATACGTTAATATTATCAGAAATAAGTGATAAGTGGCTTGCACACCCGGTAATTTAATGTTTAAATTTGTTACACCATGCACAGTAAAACTTCTTTTATGAGAACAATACAACGGATTGCTTTTGTGAGCGTGCTGTGTTTTATGCTTACCAGCATTGCTTCCTCGGCATCCAACCGTTCCGGCGGGGGCGAAAAAAAGCAAAAACAATCAGCAACTTTAAGTCTTAATTATAAAAAGAGCCCGCTAACCTTACAAAATGGTTATCGTTTCAGAGGTGGGTTGCATTTTAATTCTACAAGTTCTTCTTCAGCATTTGCCAATTCAAATGTAATTCGTTTTCAAAGAGGTAATAATCTGTATGTATTACCTTATAAGTCAAAACCTTTCTTTAATAAATTTAAAACGCCTCAAAAAGAATTGAAATAAAAAAAGAACCCTCCATTACGGAGGGATTTTTTTTATGCGTTACCCGATGGTTTAATTTTTCTTTATTTTCTTCACTTCTTCATAAGTCATTTCACGGTATCCTGTTTTAGGCACATCAAACAATGCTGCGCCTACAGGGTCAAAACTTACTTTATCTGCTATATACGTAACTTTCATTTTACCCAATTCGGATTCATATTCAAGCGGCACGCCGGGAAGCCCCGTAAACTGTGGACCATAATCCTTATTCTGGAATACAAAATCAATTGCGTAATATACTTTAAACGTACTTCCATCACTCAGAGTTGCAATGGCCAAACTGCACTTATATCCCAATATTATTTTTGTTTCATTCTTTAATTCAAACTTAATGCCTGCGTATTTTTTATTCCCGTCTTCATAATTCTCTTTGGTCATACGAATGAGTATTTTGCTTTGATCATACTCATTCATTACCACTGCTGACCCATTTCTTGAATCATGTATAGTAATGGTTGTGCCCAGCAGACTTTTGAGTTCCGTTCTTGTTTGCTGATTTTTGAAAATCATTTTTTGAGTGGCGCCATCCCATAAATCTGCGGCCTGCGCCTGATTGCTCCCCGTTTGTACTACGATATTGTAAGTGATAGTGCCTTCATTATACAATTTTTGAGCCTGTATAAAGAAAGGATTCATCAAAAGAACCAAACAAAGTATTTGTGCTGCTATTTTCATTTTACGTTTTACTTTCAGATGCAATAAAGATATAAAATTAAGTGTGCGGGTTGCATTAAATAATGAGCACTTACCTCAGATTTAGCAGATATAAGCCTTGTTAAGGCATCTTG
>CAYPBV010000012.1:12151-13826 GCA_964409025.1 uncultured Chitinophagaceae bacterium
AATGAGCACTTACCGTTAAAAGAGAAGGCGCAACCAATCATCTTGTTGCGCCTTCCCACTAAAACAGAGAATGTTAATTATTTTTTATTGCCTTTATTCTGCATTCCTTTTACCTTTTGGGCGCTTTGCTGATTGGCATTCTGTATTTGCTCCAGCTTTTCCTGCCATTTACTTTTGGTCACGGGTTTCTTTTTATTTGCCTGAATTTTAGCATGAATCTTTTCATCACTGATGATAAACTTCTGGATGAAAAACTGCAAACCAAGAGTAACCACATTTGAAACTGTATAATACCAGGTTAAAGCGCTGGGTAAACTGTTAAAGATGAACAACAGCATGATGGGGAAAAAGTAAATCATGTACTTCATTACCGGATTGTCCTGTGTAGGTGTTGTTTGCATATTGTACACAGAAATCAAAAAGCTGGTGATGGTAGCTGTAATGGTAAACAAACTCACATGATCCCCATAAAACGGAATACTGAAAGGTAAATGAGCAATACTGTCATAAGCAGATAAATCTTTTGCCCATAAAAAGTCTTCGCCTCTCAAGGCAATATTGGCATTAAAGAAGCTGTACAGGGCAAAAAAGATAGGAATTTGCAGTAATGCCGGAATACATCCGCCTAATGGGTTTACACCGGCCTGACGGAAGAGTTTCATCTGCTCCATACTCATCGCCTGCTGGTCATCGCCAAACTTTTTCTTTAGTTCTTCAATGTCAGGTTTGAGTACACGCATTTTAGCACCGCTCAAATAACTGCTGTAGGTTAAAGGAGATATCACCAAACGAATAAAAAAGGTAAGCAGCATAATTACTATACCAATGCTGCCAATGTATTGACGGAAAAAATCAAACACCGGCATAACTACAAAGCGATTGATATATTTTACAAATGCAAAAATGCCGTAACCCAGCTGCACATGCCCCTGCAACCCGTTTTCATATTTTTTGAGAATATGATAATCATTAGGACCATAGTATAATTGCAACGGAAGTTTAGCGTCTGCTGCGCCGGATAAGTTGTATCGGAAAGTAGTTTTGGTAGTTAATACCTGTTTCAAAGAATCCTGTTCTTCTGTAGGAACTGTCCATTGTGCCTCAGCAGAAGACATGCCATTGGCAGAAAGAAAGCTGGTATTAAAAAACTGCTGTTTTACACCAATCCACTTGGTTTTATCGCCAAACTTTTGATTATCGCCTGTACCTGCAGCCGCAAAATCATAAGCACCATCTTCATAATAACCGATATTACTCTGGCCTTTTTCATATTTCAAATCACTCTCCTGCTGATGAGTTACAATATCCCAATTAATATTCAACAAGCCCTGTGTTAATAACTGACCGGCACCTTTTAATTGTACATCCCAGTTGATGAGATAATCACTGTCTTTAACGGTGAAAATATGCTCAATGGATTTACCGGTTGAATCAGCTGAAGTAAAGCGGATAATTTGTGCATCGCCTTTCTTTTCAATACCCGAGGGGGTAAAGTTGAGTTGGGATGTAGAAGCTGATTGATTAGTGCCCGTGTTCACATTGTAACTGATTACATGACCCTCACCTCCCAGCACTACTCCTGCACTGTCGTATTTTTTAAAGTTCTTAAGCTCAACATATTTGGGGAAGCCGCCTTTGTTGGTGAACCCGATTTTCATCAGTTGATTTTCAACAA
>CAYPBV010000012.1:13926-43031 GCA_964409025.1 uncultured Chitinophagaceae bacterium
AGCACAAAACCTAATATCGTATTCCGGTCAAAATTCATGTTCTAATTTTTGAGCCGCAAAGGTAGGGAATGGAGGCGAAGTACGGGGTAAGAAGTACGAAGTACGAAGGATTGCAGATTTTAGATTTGCGATTGCAGATTTACAGACTTAACCCACTACTAAAAGGGGGCTGCAAAAAATTAATGAGGTTCTCTGAAAAGTAAGGGTGTGCTTTGAAAGTGCCTCCTTGGGAGGGATTTAGAGAGGCCGCTTTCACATATCCTTTGCAATATTTACTTTTACACGTCCGTTTCAGCTTTGTTCCAACCACACCTGCTTCGGCTTTAACCACGCCAAACATTTAAACAACAACAAATGAGTGTACAAACTGCTCCCATGTACGCACAGGATGCGTATGTGCCCACCCAAACGGATGAACTGCTGTGGTGGCTGGCCACAGCTGAAAAAGAACTAATCAAAGACTGCGTGGTAGATCGTAACCGCTACCGCATTATTGGTATGACGGTATTAGCTACCTGGCTTTTTGCTACACTCGCCTGGACTTATTTTTTCTCCACAGTTATTGATAATGTAATTCTCTACATCGGTAGCGGTGTGTTTATGGGCTTTGTGATTTTAACCATTGACCGTGCACTCATTAAAGGCATCAACCGTTTCAACAAAAACAAATTTTTGCCACTACTCTTTCGTGGTGCTTTGGCATTAACCATCGGTACATTTATGGCGCAGCCTGCTATCCTGTACATGTTTGATAAAGAAATCAAGATGCAGGTGAGTCTGGATAATGAAAAACGGAAACTCACCAAGCGTACAGAGCTCGATGCGTTGTACAAAAACCGAAAAGATGAATTATTAAAAGAAAAAACTGCGATGCAAAAATCATTAGACCTGAAGTATGCTGATGTAACAACAGCCCGCAATCAATTCATTGCAGAAACAGATGGCAGTGGTGGCACCGGCAAAGTAGGTATTAAAGACGTTGCACTGGCTAAGCGTAATGAATATCAAAAGCTGGATGAAGAATACAAAAGCCTGCAATCCATCTCGCAGCAACGCATAGCAGGCATTGATGAAGAATTGAATACCATGGAAGCAACGATAAAAAAACAGGAAGCTGATTTTCTTCAATACCTCAACACCGGCTTTCTCACACGCATTGAAGCCATGAATAATTTGCTGAAAGAAAATGGAGCTTTGCAGTTTCGCTATTACCTCATCCTTATCATTTTAATGTTGATTGAACTCATGCCGGTGATTGCAAAAACAATGTTACCTGTGGGAGTGTATGATGAAAAAGTGAGGCAACGGGAGAACATGGAGAAACTATTAGTAGAAGAAAGTATGGACTATGAAAAAGATATGAAGCGGTTGTACAATAAACTGTCCATGCAGCATGATACAGAAACCATGGAAGAATTCTTTCGCATGAACAAAGAGGAGCAGAAAACAAAACTCAACCATTTTGGTAAAGACTGGAAACGTAACGATGAAAACATGCAGGGCTTTTGGGCGAAAGTAAAAGAACAGATGATAAGCCGGCCTGAGAATTAATTTCAGTTACGGTTTACGAGTTGATTGTTATGTGTGGGGTGAACGAATTTTATTAGAGTGCTCCTCATAACTCGTAACCCGTAACTCGTAACAGTATTAAATCATTTAAACATTGGAAGAATCACATACCTGAACAACATTACCAGCAAACAAAACAAGAAAACAAAGATGGAAATGCGGTTGATCCCGTGCATGTATTTCAACCACTGCGTTTTTTCCCTGTTGGGATCCGGCTTCCTGATATAAAGATATTCTGCTACCTGACGGAGTATGCTCATGGAATTTTTTTCTATTGTAACAGCAAAAGTAATAGAAAGTTTGGTGGATTATGATTTCAATCATAAGTAATAGTAGTGTGCTGTTTTACTTTCGATACTGAAAAAATATCATTCGTTTAAACGTTTAAAAGAAATTTTATGAAGTATCATTCCATATGGCCGGCTCTGGCACTATGCCTGTGCGTTGCCTGCAATAATGCCGCTGACAAAGAATCCAATGCTGCTCCAACTTCTGCTACTGATGGCGGACAATCTACTGTAGAAGACAATGAAAGTGCCAAGGATATTGCAAAAATTGCAGCGGGCAGTAAAGATCATACCACTCTGGTTGCAGGTTTAAAAGCAGCGGAATATTTAGATGTCATTTCGAATGCCGGACCGTTTACAGTATTTGCTCCAACCAATGCAGCTTTTGATAAATTACCCAAAGGCACACTGGAAGATTTATTAAAACCCGAGAATAAAAATAACCTGCGCAGCATTCTGGAATATCATGTTTATGTAGGTGTATTAAAAGATGCATTGATGGGAGATGGAATGAGTTACGGCATGGCGAGTGGACAAAATGCGATTATTGGAAACAAAGATGGTAAACTCACCATTAACGGAATAAATATTATAGCTGCTATACCTGCCAGTAACGGAATAATATATGTTACTGACGGCGTATTATTACCGCCTTCAAAATAATTCCCCTTTGAACAGCCATTAAAAATCCACTCATTAGAGTGGATTTTTTTAATATACAGGGTCATGTGCAGGCAATTCAGCAATTTTTATTTGCATAACCGTAGCAATAGATAAGGCTCGCTGCTTTATTTGAAAAGCCTTTTCGCCTTCAAACAATTCATCTACAGTTTCATTGAACAGAAAAATCCATCTCTCAAAATGAAATGTATGCATCGGGCATTTTTGATGCAACTGCTGATGCACTTCCATGGGATTACCCGTGTAAGTACCTGTATGAAAGATTACATTTTCCCAAAATCGATACATTACGGGCAAATGCTTTTCCCAATCAACTTTAATTACTTCTACAAAAAAGTGCCGGATGATATCATCTTTTTTCACCTTTTCATAAAAGGAGTTTACAAGAAGCTGAATATCGCCGGCACTCTGAATATCTGTTTTCATACAATAAAATTTTTAACTCATTTCACAATCAGCATACTGAAATCACTTTTTGCTTTTAACGCATGCACCTGCCTGGCCTTGAAATGGAATACATCTCCCTGTTTTAAATGAAAGACTTCACCTTCCAGTGTAAACTCCACTTCTCCCTGCTGTACTACAAAAAATGCATCCACAGGTGAAATGTGAGGTTTTAATTCCTCGCCGTTTGGCAGGTTGAGCATGATCACATTGATATGTTCATCTTTATACACAGCTACCTTTTCAATCTTATCATGCTTTTTATACTGAGTAATATTTCCGATATACATATGAATAGTTTATAAGTCTTTTTTCTGAAATTGTTTTAATGAAAACCAGAGCGGCACTACTGTCCATAACAACAATACTGCTAATGAAACACTTATTCCCATACCGCTGCCGAAGAACTCATGAAACACAGCACCTGTATAACCCATCAATGCTGAAATATCCAGTTTTAATAACATCAATACTCTTGATAAATCAATGGGATTAAGCATAGTAAATACAATCATCGGCTTTTCCAAAGGATAATCGCTGAATTGAAAGAGCAGCAACATTACCACTGCATCATAAATGAGCGTTAATGCAAACCACAGTAATACAGCAATACCAATTCCTTTTGCCTTATCTCTTGTTTTTACACTCGCCAGTAAAGCAATGCCGGTAAAAATAAGCGTTTGAAAAAAACCTGAAAGCAGGAGCATCCATCCTGTGGCTGTAAATTCATACAGCATTACAGGTATACCAACACCGGTTAAAAATGCCAGTGATAAACTCAGGGCCAATCCGCAAAAGATGCTTAACCATAATGTTTTCCGCTTTAATGGTTGTGCTACCAGCAGTTCCAAAAATTCTGATGAGTTGTACACATAAATGGTTGAGAAAATAATACTCACCAGCGGAATAAAGATGAGTGTAATATTCATGAGACTTAATACGCCCTTGGTAGTATTGGCATCCATATTCAATACACCGAATGAAATAATTAAAAGTATAATCGTGTAAGCAAGTACAATGCGGTTTCTTAGTAAATCGAGCATTACGTATTTAATGATTGTTTTCATTTTCGTTTTCTTTTTCCTTTACTTCAGTACAAGCTTTTTATTTCGAAAAGTAATTATCCCTTTTCATCGCTCTTTCATCACCTGTGCTATGGCACCTGCAAGCTTTACTTGTCCTGTATCTTCACGCAACTGCTCCAGGCTTTTATGAAACTGGATAGAGCCATCCTGCATATAAATGACTTCACTCACTAAATCATCCAATTCACTTAAAATGTGAGAAGTGATAAGGATGAGTTTTCCTTTTTCTTTTTCAGCAATTATTTTCTGCTTGAGCAGTTCTGATGAAAGAGGATCTAATCCGGCTGTGGGCTCATCCAGTATCAACACATCCGGATTAAATAAGAATGCCAAACAGGCGCTTACCTTTTGTGTTGTGCCTCCGCTGAGGGTGCGCATTTTTTTATTTGCCATTTTACTTATTCCAAAAGCTTCTATCAACTCCTCATCCAGCACAAAAGATGACTTACGAATATCCTTCATCATACGCATCAACTGGGCAATGCTCATATTATCAGGATAGCGGCCAATTTGAGGCATATAACCAATCCGTTCCCGGTATTTCCAGTCATGAAGAATATTGTGCTTATCAAAAGTAATAAAACCACTATCGGACACTACCATTCCCAAAATTGTTTTGATGAGCGTGGTTTTACCGCTTCCGTTTGGACCAATCAATGCAATGGTTTGAGCACGGTTACAGGTAACACTTACATTATTCAATGCTTTTAATTTACCAAAGGTTTTTGTTACGTTTGATGCAATAATCATTGTTTACAATTTAACCGGTTTCATGAGGGGTTTTTCATCTTTCATATCTACAGGCGTTAATACAGGAACTACTTTTTCAATTTTATCAATGAGCGTGGCCATAAAACTTCTGTACAGCATCATGCTTGCAGGATTGCGTTCAGTAATCATGGCATACAAACTCACTGGATGATAGGGTACATCCCCCACTCCATTTCTGTTTAAATCATAGCCTTCATATTTATCCCAATAATTTTTTTCGAATTTACTCAGCATCAGTTCGCCATTGGTAGCCACATCAAATGAGTTATTGGTGAAATTGTTTTGAGTGATGAAATTATCCATACAGTTGGCCTGTATTTTTAAAGCCCAGCCGTTTTTATCAAATTTATTTTTCTCCAGTTTCAATCTGCTGCTGCCTTCCATCATAATACCCACACTGTTATTTTGAAACGTGTTACCGCTAATGGTGCCATCACTGATGTCTTTTAATAAAATACCATAAGCCGCACTGCCCCAGTTATCCGCAAAAATATTTTGATACATATTTATGTGGTTGGAATACATGACGGCCACACCTGCACCATTACTTTTAAATGTATTGCTGATATAAGTATCGTTATTGGAAAACATAAAATGAATACCATAACGTACATTTTGAAAACTGTTATTGTTTTTGATGATGGAGTTGGTTACAAACTCAAAATAAATACCATCTCTGTGACCTGTAATACTGTTGCCTTCAATTGTCATGCTGTCGCTTTTCCAGCAATGAATGCCATTGGCTGAGTTGATTTCATCCTTTGCATCACTCTTTAATTGATTACCGGTGATGGTGCAGGCAGTTGCATGCTCAGCATAAACCCCAAAAAACGTTGCTTCAAACTGACTATTCCTTACAGTAACATAACGGCAATTCATTATCCGCAATGCTGCAATATCCATATAACTGCTGCGGCCTGAATTACGAAACAGGATTCCTTCTACTAAAACAGCATTCGCTTTAACTGTAAGTATTTCATATTTCTTTTCACCATCCAGTACAGGGTAATTGATTCCTTTTAACACCAATCGTTTATCAATTATCAATTGGCCTTCTTTATACACACCTTCATATACCAGCACTGTATCCCCTGGTGATGCGTATTGTACAGCCTGCCTTATACCTGTAAATTGCTTTGCTTTACCCACCGTAATTGTTTTACTTTGGGCAATTGCAACAAACAAAAAAAACAATATGGTAAACGCAACTTTCATTTCGCTACTACATGAGTCCATTTAATAATTGTGGCATTCCATTGTTGCTGATATGGTTTCATTGCAGCTTCTGTTTCAAAAGCAGCTACATCACCACCCATAGGGCCACGTATTATATCACTTTTGAGTAAAAATGCGGTTTCAGCAGCAATGAGTTTTTCCTTTTGTGCATAATCAACAATATACACAGCACCCATCTCTGATTGCCGGAGGTCATTGGATTTTAAAAACGAGATGATGCAATATGTATCATCAAACTTAAATACCTTACCCTTTGCAGTAACGAGTTCAGCTCCAAAACGTTTATCACTGATAATCATTTTACAGAAATGGCAAGGATCTTTGCTAAATACTATTGGCTCAGCACCCGTATCGCAACTTTGCAGGTACATAAAAAAGGGAAACACGAGTGCAACGGTTAACGTATGTTTTTTCTTTTTAAAATTTCGCCATTCCAAAACTGATATAATTAAAACCAATAATCCAACTGCAATAAAAATATAACCTCCTGCATCCGGAAAACTGTAGGCGCCAAAATTGAGCAGCTGTTTAAATCCTATCAAAGGCGGCTGATAAGCCATGCCGGGCACAATGATAGCCGCATTGGGATCTAAGTTGTGGCCGTAATCATATTCCCACCTGTAAAAATCATACATGGCTACAATGCCAAATATTACAAACAATATGAGCCACGTAAAGAGAATCCATTTTTTCTTAAGTAGTGCTGCAACCAATAAAGACAGTGCAAAGAAGCCGATGAGGTATGGCAGTAATGTAAACTCAATAAAGTCCTTTGTATGTAAAGTCTTCATACCGATGTAGTGATTTAATCCGTTCACCACCTCTACATCACCGCCTATCTTATGCGGATAAATTTTCAACACCAATCCTTCAGGATACTGAGGCGCCGTTAAATCAATGCGCCACAATGGAAACAACAGGGATGCACCCAGTGCAACAGCACAGAAAAAAAGGAGGATGCGTGCTCTTGGTGAAATATTGTTGTTCATTTTATTTTATTTATTCTGCTTAAGTAGAAAGCCTGCCACAACCTGTGTAATTGTTATGACAGGCATTTCGTTGATAATCATCTTAAACCACATTCACTCTTCAAAGAGATTTAAAAAACTATTTCTTCGTACTGTCTGCAGCGGCACCCTGCTTACCTAAACTAAATGTAAGCGGCACATTACTGCCTGCAGGTGACACCCGCACATAGCCCTGCATTTCCTGATGCAGTGCACTGCAGAAATCTGTACAATAAACAGGAAATACACCTGTACGGTCGGGCACCCATTTCAATGTTTGTGTTTCACCGGGCATAATCAATAGCTCGGCATTATTGGCACCTTTTACAGCAAAACCATGCGGCACATCCCAGTCCTGTTCCAGATTGGTGATATGGAAATACACTTCATCACCCAATTTTACACCCTCAATATTATCTGGTGCAAAATGTGAACGGATGGAAGTCATATATACATGCACTTTATTTCCTTCACGCACCACTTTAGCATCTTTCTCAGATTTAACTGCGTATGGATTGCTATTTTCTTCAATCTTATAAATTTTTAAACTGTTTTTCTTAATCAAATCAGCGGGCATAGCGCCTGCATAGTGCGGTTCACCAATAGTGGGAAAGTCAAGAATCAATTGCATTTTATCACCACTGATATCAAAAATTTGTGCACTTTGTGTAAGCTCCGGTCCTGTGGGCAGATAGCGGTCTTTGGTAATTTTATTATAAGCAACTACATACTTGCCAAATGGTTTTCGTGTATCACCACCGGGTACACATAAGTGACCAATTGAGTAATAAGTAGGAACACGGTCCAGCACTTCCAAACTTTTTACGTTCCACTTTACAATTTCACTACTCACAAAGAATGAAGTGTAAGCATTTCCTTTTGCATCAAACTCTGTATGCAAGGGGCCTAAACCGGGTTTCTTTACTTCCCCATGCAAAGCCGCTTCGTATTTAATAACGGGGATGCCACCAAACTCGCCTTCAAATGCTTTATCCGCAATTGCTTTTTGCATTTTTGTAAATGAGTACACAGGAATTACTGCTGCCAGTTTACCGCTTGCAACAATGTATTCACCGGTTGGGTCGGTATCACATCCGTGTGGTGATTTAGGACAGGGAATAAAATAACAAATGTCTTTTAAAATTGCAGGGTCTATGACAGTTACTTCTGTTTTGATTACACTTTTTGCACTATGTGTTTTTTCATCATACACATTATGTGCATACTTCACTGTTTGTTTGATGCCTTTGCTTGCTTTCATGTATTCTTCAGCTTTTTTCCAGTTCACTGCCAGCACAAAATCCTTATCACGTTGAGATGCGTTTACTTCCAATAAAGTATTTGCCTGCTCGCTGTTATAACAACTGAAGAAAAACCATCCATGGCTTGGCCCTTTACCTGCACGGCTCAAATCAAAATTGACACCGGGAAGCAATAATTGAAACGCTATATCCAATTGCCCTTCTTTACCTACACTGATAAAACTGATAGTACCTTTAAAATTTTGTTTGTAAGATGAGATGGGCACATCGGTATTACCGCCCACAGGAACACTAAAACGTGTACCGGCAACAATGTATTCAGAGTTTTCTGTAATAAAAGGTGATGAGTGATTACCTGCACTATTGGGCAATTCTAATATTTCTGCTGTACGAAATGATTTTAAATCAACTCTTGCCACACGTGGTGTATTATTACCATTACCAAATGCCCAGCGGCCATCAATTTCACCATTTGTTTGTGAAAAAGATACATGGTGCAAATCATCCCAGGGCACAAAGCCATGAGAGGTGTTGAGCATGGGCTTTGTTTCTTCGCTGTAACCATAACCTTTTTCAGGGTCTACAGAAAAAACAGGTATTACACGAAACAGTCTGCCGCTCGGCAATCCATACACACTCATTTGTCCGCTGAAACCACCTGAAACAAAATTGTAAAATTCATCATACTTGCCCGGAGCAACATATGCTTTTTCAGCATTACCAACTGCGGCGCTGCTTACACCTTTTGGCTTACAACCGGAGAATTGAATTGCTGCTGTTATTAATAGCGGCATCAGAATTTGATAGTATTTCATTTTTTATTGATTTATATGTTATTTAATTCCATCGTTCTTCCTCATAAATTCAAACACATGTCGGGCATCATCATCACTTAAATTTTGATTGGGCATGCGTACCAGACATATTTCCAGTTGTGCCATTGCCTGCGGGTCTTTGCTCAGCATTTCGTCAGGATTGGTAGCAAAATTCATAATCCACTCGGGAGTGCGCCGTTTGGTTACATCTTTCCAGCCCGGGCCTACTAAGCGCTCATCAGTTAATTTATGACAGCTGGCACATTTGGTATCATATATAGTGTTGCCTGAAGTAGCCATGCCGGCATCTAACTGCGGAGGCACATCTATTTTCGTAAACTTGCCGATGCCACGGTTAGGATCATGTGAAGGATTACCATTATCAGTTGCAGATGTTGCAGCATCAGACACTACTGCTGCAGGCTTACTGCCCGAATTATTGCCACAGGCATAAACAAACCCGATAACAAACAAGAGAATGAAGATTTTTTTCATATCAATGAAATTTAAAATGATTTGATACTGCAAGATTACTTTGATGCTGAGCGGTGTATTATGATTGAAGTCATAAAACGGAAAGAATTAAAGAAGATGATCAAAAATTGCTCTGTGAATCAACTGTATTGATGTTTGAATGTGACAGCAATCAGTACACCTGCTGCTTTTTATCAACCTCCGGAAATCATCACTTATCTACTTTGCCATTGTTTACCATGGGTAATAATTGCATCATCAATACTGATTTGCTCCTTGCTTGGGGTGCCACATTTCATAACTATGAAAAAGGGCATGTTTTATTTTGTGAAGGCGATACTGCCCATTTTTACTATCAGCTAGAAGAAGGTAAAGTGAAGATGGTGAACTGTAATGAAGAAGGGAAGGACTTTATCCAGGGTATTTTTGAAGCGGGAGAAAGCTTTGGCGAGCCGCCGTTATTTGATGAAGGAGTATACCCTGCGGGTGCAGTGGCAGAAACAGATGTTGTTATCATACGCCTGCGAAAAGAAAATTTTCTGAAACTGCTTAAAGACAATTTTGATATTCATTTCTGCTTTACACAAACATTGGCTAAACGACTGCGGTTTAAATCAATGATGGTAAAAGAAATCTCATCTTACGGCCCTTCTCATCGCATCTTAAGTTTACTTAAAGAGTATAAAAAGCAACATGGATTTGTAAATGGCAGCAGGTATAAAGTAGATTTAACCCGTCAGCAAATTGCTGATATGACCGGACTGCGTGTAGAAACAGTAATTCGCTCCATCAGAGAACTGCACGATAAAGGAAAAGTACTGATTGAGAAAGGAAAAGTGTTTTGTTAATATGACTTCAATCATAACCACGCATCAGCTTCTTTTTTTCTTTTGCTTAAATGACTGATGTTTCTTATTTCAGAAAATGGGCTGCATTTGCGCTGTTTAATTTTGTTGTGCTTGCCGCCGCAGGTGTTGTACTCCGCTATAAAATTTTATTTCCATTACCATTGATTGATCAAAAACATTTATTGCACGGCCACTCGCATTTTGCGTTTGCAGGCTGGGTAAGTTTGGCATTGTATATAGCTATCATTTATTTAATACAACCATCCGTAAAGGTATTGCAACAGGCTGAATGGTTGCTGGTGGCACAACAAATGAGCAGCTATGGCATGCTGTTTACATTTCCGCTTACAGGGTATGCAGCCGGTTCCATTGCATTTTCTACTGCTTCCATTTTGATATCGTATGCATTTGCAGGGTTAATGATGAGGGAATTACTCAAACAAAAGCATTACACTATTGAAAAAAGATGGATAGTGGCAGGCTTGGTGTGTAATGTGGTTTCATCGCTTGGCACATTTGTACTGGCATATTTGATGATGACAAAAAACTTGCGTCAGGATTGGTATTTTGGTTCAGTGTATTTCTTTTTGCATTTTCAGTACAATGGTTTTTTTCTGTTTACCATTGGGGCCATGTTCTTTCATCATCTTTCAAACAAACTGAATGTACAGTATATAATTTATGTCCATCGCCTTTTTAACTTACTCCTGCTTGCTTTAGTACCTGCCTGGTTTTTATCGCTCATGTGGATGCGTATTCCGCAATGGATGTATTTGAGTGGGGTGGCTGGTGCCCTTATTCAACTGGCAGCACTTTGGTTTTTTCTGAAAGTACTACTAGCACAAAAGAAAATAGCCGGTACTCAAATGACTACAACTGTACGATGGTTTTGGATAGCAGCAGGCTGTGCCTTTAGTTTAAAAATTATATTACAGGCATGTTCTGCAGTACCGCAGCTAAATGTGTACGCATTTGGTTTGCGACCTGTCATTATCGGATTTTTACACCTGGTGCTGCTGGCCTTTGTAAGTGTATTTATCATGGGGTATTTTTTTCAGAATCAGTTGCTGTATGTTGCCAAAAAAGCAGCATGGGTATTTTTAATGGCCGTTTTGTTCAATGAAATTGTATTAATGTTACAGGGGGCAGCAGCTATCTCATACCAAACCATTCCGTTTGCTAATTATCTTTTACTTGGTACAGCGCTGCTTCTGTTTTTGTCATTGCTGTTGCTACTGCTTGCGCAATTGAAAAACAAACAATTGATCAATTAACTCATTTCATCATGCCATTGGCGGTTTTATCCTAAATTCGGGCAACTATTTTTTATGCCCATGCGTACTGTGTATCTGTTGTTTACAGCAATCATCTTTTTATATTCCTGCTCACAAAAAGACAAGCCTTTGTTTCAAGCCATCCCTTCAACCAAAAGCGGTATTACGTTTTCCAATACCATTGAGGAAAATCAAATGCTCAACATGATAAACTATCAATACCTCTACAATGGTGGTGGAGTGGGTATTGGAGATTTTAATAACGACAGTCTGCCTGATATTTATTTCACCGCATCTATTACCGGTAATAAATTATACCTCAACCGGGGCAATTTGAAGTTTGAAGACGTTACAGAAATTGCGGGTGTGAGTGGTGATAAAAAATGGAGCCGTGGCGCTACGGTTGTAGATATTAATAATGACGGCATGCTGGATATTTATGTATGTGCAGCCGCATGGCAAAAAGCAGAACTCAAAGAAGATATCTTGTATGTAAACCAGGGATATAAAAGCGGAACCGATATTCCCGTATTCAGAAACATGACACGTGAGTTTGGACTGGCGGATACCCTCAGTACACATATGGCCGCCTTTTTTGATTATGATAACGATGGTGATTTGGATTTGTATTGTGTCATCAATGATTTGAATCAGGAGTTTCCCAATAACTTCAGAAAAATAAAAAATGATGGAAGTGGTTTTACCAATGATGTATTGTACCGTAACGACTGGAATCCGCAACTGCAACATGGCGTTTACACCAATGTATCCCGGGAAGCCGGCATTACATGGGAAGGTAACGGTCTTGGAATAAGTATCTTGGATATTAATGAAGACGGTTGGAAAGATATTTATGTGAGCAATGATTATCTGAGCGGCAACCTGCTGTATGTAAATAACAAAAACGGAACCTTTACCAATCGCAATGGTGAATATTTTAAGCACGGCAGCTTAAACGCTATGGGCAATGATGCTGCTGATATTAACAATGACGGCTTGGTTGATATTGTAGAGATGGATATGATGCCTGAAGATAATTACAGGCAAAAGAAAATGATGAATCAAACGGACTACAACTGGTACTTGTATTCATCACAATACGGATTTCCCTATCAAACAACAAGAAATACGCTGCAAATTAATCGTGGACCCAGAGTATTAAGTAATGATTCAATTGGTGCACCCGTTTTCAGTGAAATGGCATTTTCAGGTGGTATTCCATTCACTGACTGGAGTTGGGCTGCATTATTGATGGATGCCGATAATGATGGTTACAAAGATTTAATGACAACTAATGGATTGCCTAAAGATGTAACCGATCTTGATTTTATTGCTTACCGTGAAAGTGGCCAGGCCAATCTTATTGATGCACTGCAGCGGTTACCCACCGTTAAAATCAGCAATTATATTTTTCAAAACAATAAAAACTTAACTTTTTCCAACCAAACAAAAAACTGGGGATGGGATATTCCTACCTATTCTGCGGGTATTGCATATGCTGATTTTGATATGGATGGTGATATGGATGTTGTTATTAACAATACTAATATGGAAGCCACATTGCTTGAAAACAAAAGTAATGTAATAGCACCCAAAGCATGGATTAACTTAAAATTTCGTGGCGATACCAGTAATGTAAACGGATTAGGGACCAAAGTAACCGTATATTATAAAGGCGGCATGCAAATGAGTGAACTTAACCCGTATCGTGGCTATATGAGTACAATGCAGGATGTGCTGCACTTTGGTCTGGATACAATAACAACAATTGACAGCATCGTTATCAACTGGCCGGATGGCAAGAGAGAAACCATGACGAATGTAAGCGTGAATCAAACCATGCTGGTAATTCAATCAGCCGGAGCACAAATGAACACCCAACAACAAAGTTTACTTGCTACAAACAATCTCTTTACAAACATCACCAATCAAAGCGGATTGATGTATGTAAACTATGAAACCGATTATGTTGATTTTAATTTACAACGTCAGCTGCCGCATAAATTTTCAGCAAACGGCCCTTGTTTAGCAGCAGGTGATATCAATGCAGACGGTCTTACTGATCTTATTGTAGGCGGTACTGCGCCGGTATCTGCAGCAGTATTGATTCAACAGCCGGACAAAACCTTTAAAGAACAACCGCTGCATAAAAGTTTTGCACAGCAAACGGATGATGGCGGATTGGTATTGTTTGATGCTGATAAAGATGGCGACCTTGATGTATACATCACCAGCGGCAGCAATGAACTGGTAAAAGAAACAATTGGCTATACTGACCGCTTTTATTTGAACGACGGCAATGGAAACTTCACCATGGATAGTACAGCCGTACCAAAGAACTATGCGAGTAAAGGCGTTGTAAAAACAATTGATTTCGATAAAGATGGAGACGAAGATTTGTTTATAGGCGAATATATTATACCCGGTGAATATCCCAAACCGGGCAGTGGCTTTATATACAGAAATGACAAAGGGAAGTTTACAGATGTTACGGCTTCAGTTGCACCACAGCTTAAAAATACAGGCATGATCAGAGATGCTGTATTTACTGATGCTGATAAAGATGGCGATGCAGACTTGATAGTAACTGGTGAATTCATGGGTATCTACTTATTCAAAAATGAAAACGGAAAATTTATAAAACAAATAACATCGTTAGAAAAAGAAATTGGCTGGTGGAATTGTATTACTGCAGTTGATATAGATAAAGATGGTGATATGGATTTTATTGCCGGCAACTATGGTACCAATGGATATTTTCAGGCAAGCATACAGGAACCCGTTACAGTGTATGCCAATGATTTTGATAACAACCAACGGTGGGATGCCTTTCTAAGTATTTGGAAATTGGATACACTGAATGGAAAACGAAAAGAATTTCCCGCAGGCTATCGTGATCAATTAGCCGAAGAAATTCCATCCATCAAAAAAATGTTTAACGACTATACAAGCTTTGCAAAAGCAGATGTAAATACGTTGATGACCAACTTTAACCGAACCAGTGAAATAAAAATCAGCGCTACACAATTTCAATCTGTTTGGATAGAAAATAAAGGCAATAATGAATTTGTGATTCATCCCTTGCCTATTGAAGCACAGTGGAGTCCCGTGCATTGTATCATCGCTAATGATTTTAACGGCGATGGCAGTATTGATATCTTACTCAGCGGCAATGAATTTAATGTACACCCTTTTGCAGGAAGAATTGATGCAGGTAATGGCTTGGTATTAAAAGGTGATGGCAAAGGGAACTTTACATCATTGAGCATTTTAGAAAGCGGAATTTACATCCCCGGTAATGGAAGAGGAATGGCGCAGTTTGCATATAACAATACGTTTGCAGTTGCTGCAGTACAGAATAATGGAAGGTTGCTGTTGTTCGAAAAGAAAAAGCCCCGTTAAGAATAACGGGGCGGCTTGTATGTGTACTTAAACTACTGATTACTTATTTGTATTTGAAGGAGATTGTAGCGGTGCTTGGTTGTTGTCCCGGTGCTGTTTCACGCATGGCAGCACTTACCGGGTAGCCCTGTGCATTATAGGTATATGTTGTTTCTACAACTTCTTCAGCAGCACCCTGCTTATTAAAATACTGTTGCTTTGTTACATTGTTTTTGGATGCAGCCTGCCAAAACACAAGCATAATATCACCCAGTGATGCAAGTGGGTTTATTTTTGTATCGTATTGATTTAACACATGGCCTGTTGGTTCCAGTTTGTTTGTAAGCGGATTATACATTGAAACATTTGCACGGGTAATGTTGCCTGATGTAAATGTAAATTCACTTTTGAAAAACGGAACAGGCGTGTTGTTATCAAATACAGAAATGGTACTGGTACTTAAAAGAGCAGCGGCATACGTATGCTCAGTTTGTGAAATTTTTTCTGTGCCGATAAATGCTTCTGATTTTGTAAGAATACCTGCAGTGTTGTAACTGAGCTTTATGCGGGCACCATTTGACCCTGTTAACTCGTCAATTTTTTTGTTTGCCAGGTATTTAACTGTATAAGTTACATTGTCATCGGTACTTACAGGATCGTTTGAGAGTAGAATCGTTTTTAAAGAGCCATCAGCATTGTAATCAAACTTTGTTACATCATCTTCACTTTTAAATTCTATGAGCTGCAATGGCTTGGGAGGAGGTGGCGCAGGTACTGACACAGGCTTTTTACAAGAGCTTAAAGCTGCTATTGAAATCATTGCTGCAAATATCGATTTTTTGATAAGGTTTGCGTTAAACATACTGGTTTTGTTTTATTGTTAGAAAATAGTTTACAGTTTCTTTAGTGAAGGATAAAATATATCTGGTTGTACCAAGAGGAAATAATTTATATTCCCTGATCCAATTGCTGCTGCAGTAATAATGACGCTGCCGCATTGGCTAACAGAAATTTTTCTTTTACGGGAACCTGATTGAAATACACTACGCCATTATCTATAAGTGATACAGCAGCAACCGCTTGATTACTTTGATTTTTAAACTCAAAACCTACTGAACCACCAAAGGGAAGTGTAACCGCTCTGCCCTGTTTATTCATCAGCTTATATACAGGCGTAACAGTATAATATTCTGTTTTACTTCTGGCAAGTAAACCTGTATATGATTTTGCATGAAGTTGTGCTGCATTATTATCAATTATCATTTCCCAGGGCTGTTCATCTTTTGCCGTAAAGATGCGTACGGCATAGGTGCTGGTACCGGCATCGCCTATTTGAAGTAAATCTCCAATGATATTTACCACACTGTTGGGATTATTACCAATGGATAAATCAGTCCAGCGTACTTTTGAAAAAGCTGTTACTTCACTTACATTACCATTTGCATCTGTTAAACTAAAACGTACTGTTTGTTTTCTTCGAACAAACTCAATATTCAGGCGTTCAACCCAATCATTTGCAACCGGCATACCAAAACCCCAACTGCTGCCTTTTGTCCATAAACGTTTTACAGTAGTTGTTTTAAATTCGCCAAAGGATAGTTTTTGTTTGATTAGAAACCCGTTACGGCCTTTTACTGTAAGCTCTTCCTTTTGCTTCCATGAAGTATCGTTAATTGCAATCTTTGCAGGAGAGCACGCTGCAACAGCAATAATCATTGAAAGGATATAAAATACGTTTTGCATGATGATGAGGTTTGATATAGCAAAGATGACATTGATCGGCTATGTGAACAATCACATGAATGTGTGAATAGTATTTTCTTAACAAATAAACCAACCGGTAGTAATTTATCACAGCATTGCAGCCTCGCAAACTCTTATACCAGTAAAGTAGTTTTTGCATAACAGGAAAAAAGAGGCAGCTTTCGCCACCCCTTCTATCATCACACTCAAACCACTATTCTTCTATAATTTTAGAATTATCGAGTTCTGAAGTAAAACGATTTTGCGGGTTCCCTTTAAAATAAATAGTACTTCTTTCAGTAGCCGATGCATTCAATGTATTAGACACATTAATTTTAACGGTTGAATTTTTATTGGCCAATGCACGACCAAAAACACTCGCAACACTGTACGCATTAACTGATGAATTATTTTCAGCAGCAGCATAAACTTTTTCCGCCTGTCCTCTGAGAATAAGTTCTGAATGTTCAATAGCTTCTACTGTATACTGCGATACATTCATTTGAACAGTTGCCGTTGAATAATTTCTTAATTCACCTTCTACTTCTGAAACCTGTGCAAATCCGCTTATGATTGCTTTTACCCGATTATTAAAATAAAATGCATCAAGCTGAGGCATTGCAACAGTAATCTTAACCGCACCTTTGAGCTGTAGATTGCCATATCCAATTATAAGTTTTCCGTTTTTTACTTCAACTTTCAAACTGCTAATATCAATACCTTCACCTTCTGCTTTTACTGAAAATGATTGGCTTCTAATAACCTGAATATCCAGCAACCCCGATGCTTCAATCTGATTGAAATTGGTAACTGTAAAATATTTTACTGATTGTTCAGGCTTCGGTTTTTTACACGAAACAGCAGCAATAATTAAATATACTGCCACAAAAACAGGTACAAATAACTTATTCATGATTATTGATTACGGTAAATAATAAGAAATTCTTAAGCAGCACGTTTTGAATCATTTGTCTGAATCTTTAAATACAAATGATGCATTGCCTGTTTATGTTCACGTATGGTTTTCTGTAATTGGCTGTGAACATCAGATGTACTGCTGTTGGTAAAGTAACGTTCATACATCTCAAACAAACGCTTACGGAGCGTTATTGTTTGTGCAAGGTCGGTGTGTATGTTTTGATTGTTTAAACTGGTCATAATGATAAGGTTTTAATATTTGACAATGTAAAAATGCAGTAATCAGCAAATGAAAACAACCGCATGAATATGTGAAATAAATCGTACTGAAGAGGATACTGCTGCAAAAAAAATCAATTATGTTCGTTCATTTGCAATACAGACTTAAAACTGTTATAACTCAAATTTCCATTTATATAATAACTCTGTTTCACCAATTTTCTTGAAATTATTTTTTTGCAGTACTTTAAAGGAGGGAATATTGGTTTTTGCAGTGGAGGCGATGATTGATTTTACTGCCTGTTGTGTTCTAGCCCATCCGATGATACCACTTACCATTTCAGTCATGAATCCCCTACCCTGAAATTCATCATATGTACCATATCCTATTTCAATTTCGCCAATTTCATTTGGCTCACCGATGATGCATAAATCGCCTACCATTTTATTTTCCATTTTGGATATGGCCGTCCAGAATGTTACAAACAAATAGTTTTTTGTTGCATCGGCTACATTTGGGAGAATGGTATTTTCAAAGGCTTCTTTCAGTTCTGCAGTTATTACTCTGGAGGTTAAATTCAGTTTCAATTCCTGTTCCAGCGAACCATCACATTGAACATACTTTAGTAATTGGCTATATGTCAACGGTTTTAAAATAAGTCTTTGGGTTTCTATGATTGATTCTGCTTAAAAAAATTATATCCCATTATTTCGTATAAACCTTAACGTAAAATTATTTATTCATTTGCTGTTCCCAAATGAGCTTTCCTTCATTATTAAAGAACTTTATACCGGTGAAGAAATCTTTGTTTTGAAACCATTGACCGTTTTTCTTTGACATACCAATCAGTAATCTTCCATTTTCACCACCAATAACCAATCCTTTGGTTCCATCTTCCAGTGCAATAATATGAACTGCCTCTCCATCTTTATCATCTACGCCCATTACTGATCTTGATTTTCCATCCTTTGTAGTATTTACCCCGGCTCCCCCAAGTTCCCAACCTTCTGTATCATTCCACAAAATTCCTGCACTTTGAAACATGCGCTTACCCGTATTGGGATCTGCCAGTTTATCGCCTACTAACACACGGTCAAAACCATTTTCATTCATCACTACAAATCCCTCTGCCCCATTATAATAATCATTGTACCATTTCATGTATTGATCAGAATCACTACCAAATGCTTTTGCCCAATACTTTCGTACGAGGTTAGTATCTGTACGTACTCTGTTTTTTGAAAAAGGCACGGGTGCACCAATTAAAATACGATCACGACCCTGTTCATCTTCAATCACAATTCCTTTGGCACGTATGATTCCGGGTTTCTGATTTGAATCGCTGAACGCTGAAAAAAGAAATATTATAAACGCAGCCGTGCTTACAAAAACGTAATAACGAAGTAATCTGTTTTGCTTTTTTAAAAGCCTGAGTTCTGTTTGCATAATTGGTAGTTCATTTGATGAAAGGGAACTTCGCTTGTTATACGAACAGACTTAAAGAATTGTTACGAACATATAAATATTTTTTAACCTATAATAACAACTACTCTCCTGCCCTTACTACTTTCTCCGGTTGTTTACTAATAGCCATTCTATGCAATACCAGGCGCTCACCCGTTTTGTCAGCAGATAACTCCACCCAGCCATTATACCTTTGATTATTACTTAAAATCTGAAACGGCAAATATTTTTTTTGCAAGTCAAGCCAGTTACCACGCCAAACAATAGTACCATTTCCAAACAGGTTCCGTTCCATCAAAACAATTTCTGAAGCAGCATGCCAGCTATTACCATTGAAATTGCCGAGTGTAATAACATCATTTAAATTCAGTGGAGGCACTTGTTCATTAATATTTACTGGCAATGCTGTACTGCCGGATGATAAAACATAATACTGACGTTTATCAACAACATTAAGTGGATCGCCAATAACATAAGCATCAAACAATAAATCAGCCCGCCCGTCCTTGTTTACATCCAGCGTTACGCCATTTTGCTGATATTTTACTTCACGGTTGTTTAAATAAGTATAAACCATTTCAACAACAGGCAGTGGCTGAGGCAGTGGTTTCGTGGCAGGTTCTTTTTTACAGGATGCTGTAATTACAACAATTATGATGATGAAGCTTGAAATTTTGTTAAACATTATGATAAGGTTTGAACAAAGATGAAAAATCAGTAGCATACATACAACCGCATAAACATGTGAAGGCCCTTCTATACAGAAGAGCCTTCGTTAGTTTTTCATGAAATAAATTTTTATAAACTCACGTCAAACCGCTTCAATGGTGTTAAAGAAGGGATTACTTCACTTTTAGCATTCATTGAGGGTTGATTACTACCGGTGCTGTAACGGATAATGCGTGATACCCGAAGTGCCTCCCTGCTTTCGAGAATACCGTTAAATTGCTTGAGCACATTTAATGGTGTGTTAAAAGCAGGATATTGCCGCAGGCTGCGCATGCTAAAGGTAGTATCCCACAATACAACTGTAGTTCCGTTCTGAAGACTTTCTTTTGCAACGGTTAATCGTACTTCGGCCTGCACACCGTCATATACAGGTGCTGAATAATCTGCTGCCTGTGCCACTCTGAATTCAATGGCTTTTGATACAGGTGATTCTGTTCCTTTAAATTCAGGTTTCTTTTTACAGGATGTAACTAATGCAAGAAGCATCAGTACTGATAAGGTTAATTGTTTCATGTGTAATGAATTTTTGTGATGCAAAAATAGAAGATGAAAATATAAAGTGTTTTCACATAAATATGTGATCGTTTATGAGCACTGCGGCATCATCATTCATTAAATAACTGCTCCACTTCAACAGCAGTTAATTTCTTATTATAAATCCTTACATCATCAATCCATCCTTTAAACAAATTGTTACCCGTTGTTAATCCTGCCCATAAACCTGTAGCATAAGTAGCACCCAGGTATGAATGATGCATGTACGTATCAGTAGTTCTGCCAGCCACGCTTGCTACCTTTACTCCATTTACGTAAAGATCCTGTCCTTTTTTATTAGCTGCAATTACTACATGTACCCAATTGTTTAACTGACCATTAGTTTGAAAATGATCAATAAAAACATTTTCAGTCCACATGCGCATGTATAATTTTCCATTAGGTGCATAATAAAGCGCCGGCACATAATGAGCAGCCATTACCGGATGAATAGAAGACTGGTATCCAAACACCACACCTGACTTTGTTAAATCTTCTACTTTAAACCACACAGAAAGCGAAAGACTGTCAGGATACGTAACGGATATACTTTGAGGTAATCTTACTACACTGTTAGTACCGTTGAAATATAATGCAGATGAAGCCACTTGCTTTCTATCAGCTGCAAACACAGCATTTTCGTTAACTGCAGGTACGGTTGAACTTCCTTCATTTTGCATACTGTTTGTAAACGTATATTGATGAACAAGAAAAGGATGCTTTTGAACAGCAAGTGTAAATACTTTACTGTTTTCTTCACCTTTACTGTTATATGCAACCAGGCGCACAGTATACTCACCCGGATTACGGAGACTTAACTTAGGACTTGCTGCCGTTGAAACTTCAACGCCATTTACAAACCATTTATAAGAACTGGCATTTTGTGACTGATTGGTAACTATTGCATAAGCAGGTGCATACATACCCGAAGCCTGTACTACTGCTTCTGCTACAGGTTTAGGCACTGTTACAACAGGTGTTGCCGGTGTTTCATTTTTCTTTTTACATGAAACAAATACACTTAATGAACTAAAAGCAACAGAAAATAAAATGAAGGTTAATTGACGCATAATTGATTTTTTTTGATGATAAAGTTTATGAACCATGTGTTTTAATATTCTTACCAAAACTCCGTTACTATGCCGCCATCCTGCACGTAACGGTTACGTGAAGGGTCCCAGCGTATACCACGCCCCATAATGATATCAGTAGACTGCTTCATACCATTAAGTTCGTTTTGTAAAAGTCCCCATTGCTGTCCACGCAATTGTTGCATTTGAGAATTATTTTGAGCAATGGCATTTTGATAGGCATTTTTTTCAGCAGGGGTTAAATATTGCGGGCCCACATACTGCGCTTTTACAAATACTTTATCCAATGCACTCATTGTTTTCCAGCGATAAGCGATTAAACCCATATTGCTTACACCACGCATGAGGGTTTTCTTTTTTTCCATGTCAAAAGCCGACCATTGACTGGCCAGTTCTTTATAAGCAGCTTCACGTTGTTCTTTGGTAAGCGCAAGTACTTTCTTACTTTTCAATTCTTTATTAATAAAAAATTCACAATCCAGTATGGCATCAGCTGTTTCCTGAATAAATGGAATATCTCCGGCCACAAGCGGCGGATGTGCAGCCAGATATGTTTTTAAATACCAGCGACTGTCTTCTGCCTGCTTTCCATCTTCAATTAAATCAATGATGAGCGCTGAACGTACCTGCTTGATAACTGCATTTAATTCCTGTTCAGAAAATTGTTGTAACTGCTGTGCATATTGTAAATTACCGGCAATATTTTGCATGCCTTTGTAATCATTTTTTATCCAATAATCCTTTATTAACTGAAAATGTTTTTGTTTTTGTAGTGGTGTATAAGTAACGTCCAGTAATTTTTGAACTAATTGAGCATGCTGCTCCATCATCGTTTTTGTAAGTAGTAATGGTGTTTCAAATACTACATCATTTGCTGAAGTATATTGTGCATTAACTTTAAAAGTACCTGTTATTACAAAAAACAAGAGCACCAGGCCTTTGAATGTTACTTTGTTCATAGTTTTATTAAATGAAATATTATACTTATAGAAACGGCTCCAATTACAGCCGCTTCTGTGAATAAATTACCGTTGCCTCTTATTGAATAGATTGAGATGTTAGCGGGAGAATGATGTATTGATTATTTTGCTCAATCAAAATTCCTGTTACTGATACTCTACCTGCAGGTATGATTCTGCTGCTGAAACTTGCAAAAGATTCAGTTCTTACAAGCGCTGTACGGATGCCATCAGAAATGATGCGGTCGCCCTGTAGTGTAGCGGTGCCATTAGCCTGTGTAAATGTTACATTTGTTAAATGAACAATTTGTCCTTCTTTATTACCGGGTGTTGTATAAAGTTGCGTAATGGTAGTAGAAGGGACTACAAGAATATCAGTTCCTGTTTTAACTGCTGAACTCTGCTGCAGTTGATTGATTTCAAGAACACCGTTCCGTTCACCTAATAAGGCTCCCTGAATATCTACAAGTAACAAATCACCAGGTAAGAACTGATTGGTAGTAGTAAAACGCAATGCAATACCGCCGGTGCCATCCTGAATATAAACAACAGCCGGAGCTATATTGTCATTAACAGAAGTTACAATTCCTGTGATATAAGTGCCGGGGAAAAAATAGGTATCTGTTCCATTAAAGCTGTTACGCAATGTTTGAATAGGTGTAACAACAGGAGCAAGCACATCATCCTCTGTAATAGAAAGTGACAATTGTTTTTGTATTCCAGACTCCAGCTCGGGAGATGTTGAGGCTATTTGAAAATTAATAGATCGGGCAGCACTTATGACTGCATCATTTACAGGTTTTATTTTAAAAGTAATCTTTGATTGATTTTGCTGTACAGCTAAACGTAACTTACCGTTTACAGCAGCAGGTTCAGTTGTAAAATGTGTACCATATGACGCAGTTACAGAACTGTATGAAATTTCAATAAAACCGTCTGAATATGCAAGGGGGGAGATAAACAATTCAGCAGTATAACCCTGTGTTTGTGCCTCACTTACAGATGCAGTTGTTTTTAAAAAAGCTACAGATGCCTTTGTATCATCATCAGCAAGAATCACTTTTTTTGTTTTGCTGATGCCGGGCTTAATGCTTCCTTCTCCGTTAATAGTGAATTGCAGTTCACGGACACCATCTTTCATATTATTATTTACAGGTATTATTTTTAGCTGTACAGCTTGCATACCTCTTTCAACTGGTATTGTTATTTTTCCGTCAGCAGCAGCCGGAGTGGTTGTAAAATCTCTGCCGTACTGAGCGTTGGAAGATGATACAGATACTCCAATTGTTTCTGCTTTTGCCGCTGATGCGGATAAGGTTAACTGATAACTTGTTTCGCCGGCATTTTCTGCCAATGTAAATATATCACCGGTAAATTGTGCATTCAAAACAGAAGGAAGTGAAGGATTGTTTACAGGTGGTGTAGCAGCAGGTTCTTTTTTACAGGCAATAAAAAATAAACTGATCAATAGCGCTGCGAGTAATTGATGATTGATAAGGTTAATGGTTGATGATAACTTTTGCATGATGTTTAAAATAATAGTACAAAGATGAACTACAGCAAACATTCAGACAATCACATGAAGATGTGAAAGCATTGAAATAAATTACTGTTGTACAAAAGAAAAATGCCGGGCTTGAAAACCCGGCATACAGCTTATTAAGTTTTATTATTTAATTCGTTCATCCATTACTTTATGCATCTGCTGTGTAAACGCCTCCGTCCATATACTCCAGTGGTTAGCCCCGGCAATAAGCTCAACAGTAGCTTTTGCATGCATACCATCTACTTTCTTTTTAAAAGCCTCTACTGAACGATTGAGTAAAAAGTTATCTTCTGCGCCGGCAAAAACAAATATTTTATCATCCAGTAAAGAAGATAGTTTGTTGTATTTGGTTTCCATAAACAATCCAAGATCATAAGGCTTCCATGTTTTAGCAACCTGGCTGTTAATAGTACCTGTACTGCGGTTAAAAAGCATCTGTGGTTTTCCCGTTTTAGCATCCAAAAGTCCAAATGCAGCTTCAAAGGATTGCATTTGGCCGCCATCACCTAAAAAATCTTCAAAACCTGCATAACGTTTTACAGTACTGAGGTATTGGCCGTTCATAAAAAACATGCCACGTTCTTTACCATCAGCATCATAATACATATTTGCATTTTTTGTATAGAGATTCACGCCGGTAAAATCAGAAAAATCTACCGGATCAGGCGATACAGCCCATGATGCGGTAAAAACAGTTGGGTAATTTAATTGCAACCAAAGTGCGGCATAACCACCACTGCTTTGTCCTGCTACAAAATATTGATTGCTGATACGGTAATTCTTTTTTACAAATGGAATCAATTCTTCTACTAACGCTTTTCCCCATGGGCCGTTCACTCTTGAATCAATAAATGCATGCAGCCCGAAAGGGTTATTGGTTTCGGGATTGAGGTACACAAAAATCTTTTCTTTACCAGTTGTAAAACCATAACGTTTTGATATAGCCGGATTGTACACATCGTAATGTGTGCCGCCCCAGCCGGGTATCACAAACACAACCGGGTAATTTGCTGATGGATTTTGATAATAGGATTTAGGTAGAACAACTGCAGCTTTGATGTAAGAATCTTTTTTGCGGAAAGCCGATACCAGTTCACTCTTTAATTGCAGCGCTTTTATTTGTTCCGTTTCTTTAAATGTACGCTGGGGAATAACCCTGTTCAGGTTAAGATGAATAGTAAATGGCTCACCCGGCTTTACCTGTACGAGCACATCCCGTGAATAATAGTTACCCGGTGTTACAGTATTGTTACGCTCCTCCGTATCAATATCCAAAACAGCGGCAAATTTGTAATAGCCCGGTTGAACTTTGTTGAGTTTTACAGGGTAAGCAGCGGCAGTGCTGTCAATACGTTTTACTTCACTGCTCTTCCAGTTTTTTACATCCAGTACAAATGTGGGTGTGGGGTTAAACGGGTCAGGATCCTGTACACCACGTGTGGTATCTTTTGAACTGAAAATATAAAGCCTGCCGTTTAACGCTTTTTTTACAGCAGTATCCAAATGAACAACAATGGAATGTTGTGCCTGTACCGTAAATGCCAATAAAATAGCAATGATGAGTGATGATAATTGTTTCATACAGCAAAGATGTTGCTGTTTAAATAAAAAAGCAACCACATAAAAATGTGACTGCTTAACTCAACCGGTGGAAACCCAAAAAAATATGTAGTATACTAAAGCCTACATATATATTTATGAATCGTACACTTTTGATTTGGCTCTTTGAATACTGACGTTTATCTCACCTGATCTGATCACACTATCAGTATTGCTGCTATCAGGCACATAAAACAGAAATCAATTTTAGTTTTAAAAGATAATACGATTAAAGAAACCTGTTATTCGTTTGAAGGAAAATATTCATCACACTTTGCCTCCAGTAATAAAGGTGATAATGCATGATATACCAAATGTGCATCAGTAACAGCTAATGCACCGCATACAGCACCATATTGCATACAACGACTGGGTGATTGCTGTGTAAGCCAGCCAAATAAAAAACCTGAGAAGAAGCTATCACCTGCACCATTACTGTCTGTAATTGGAACGTTGCTGATAGCGGGTTGCTCTATCCACTCTCCGGATTTTAAAAGTAACGAAGCCCCTGCTTTACCATGTGTGCATATTACCAGCTCCTTACCATTACTAATGAACTGCTCCATTACTTCTTTATAGCCCGGCAATAAATCTGAGCTCAAATGAATATACTGTGAAGTTTCTATAAACGGCAAATGATAAGGATTGCGGCCATCATAATCATGCAAATCCGTCCAAACAGGTTTACCGGACTCCTTAATAAGCGGAATCAGTTGTTTACAATAGGGAATGATATTAAGTACAATCACATTGTGTTCAGCAATTATTTTTTTGAGTTGCTGTTCATCATGCGGTAATTGTTCAGGAGATTGGGTCACAAACATAGAAATACGTCTGCCTTCTTTATCCATTATATTGATGTGCCGTTGTGTACCGGCAGGATCTGTTACTACAACTGACTTTATATTATTTTCATACAGATAATGCTCAATCTGTTCACCATAATAATCACGGCCAAAAGCAGTGTACAGTGTATTATGTACATTCAATTTTGTTAAAGCCAGCGCTTTGCCTGTGCCGGTAGAACCACAAGCCTCACGAAACGGTACCTGATGAATCGTTTGTGGAAAAGGCTCCGGAAATTCATTCAAATAAACGATGTGGTCAAAGCTGCTGCCACCAAGGATAAGTATCTTTTTGTTTATCATATTTTTAAGGCAATAAAATAATACATGATAATTATAAATTTAATCACATTTTATTTTATAACTATGCATTAGTAATGATGTGTAATGGTACCGCTTCCTTTAAATACTTCCTTAGGCGCTTCGCCGCTCATATCAATCAAAAAGCGCCATTCGCCATTTCGCTTTGTGAAGATATTTACCATTTTACCGGTGGCATACTGCTCTTTAGAACCTTTACGGGTAAATACAAAGTAACCTGCATCAGCACACATGTTGCCATCAGGTGAATAATCCCTTTTTTCAATTTGAAAAACAATATCAATAGAGTCCTTTACTTCTTTCAGCTTATTGAAATAACTGCCAAATTTTTTCATAAAGGCGGAGCGACCATTTTCTATAGCGGTATTGCTCGACATATATAGAGCATCAGGCCAATACAACTTATCCAGAGCTGCAGAATCGGCTTGTTTATAACTCATACGGAATTGTTCATACAATGCATCTATTTTTTTATCCTCGTTTGACTGGGCAAAAGAAAAGAGCGAAACACTCAGAAAAACTGCAGTAATGGCAACAGTTGTAAGATGGGTCATCATTTTTAATTTAAGATTGAATACGATTATTTGAAATACTATTTGCAGATTGTGACTTTATAAACTGAACCAGTAATTAAGTTTCAATACTAACATTCTGTTTTTTTGGACGAACGAACCTGTGGTGTAGTTATCTGTATATACAATAAACAAATCACTAAGGGGCTTGAACCGCCATTGAAACCGGCTGTTGATATTAAAATTATTTGCCTGTGTATTATATTGCAAGAATGTAGTCCAAAACATGGTAGAACTAAAGTTGATTTCTGCGGTGGGCCCTATCAGTAAAGTTGTTGTTTGTTTATTATTAAGTTCAATAAACCCTTGTGTGGCTCTTATACCAAACAGACCCCATGGTTGCGTACGGTAACGTACTGCTCCATTTAGTACTATACGGTATCCATTATAAAAACCACCGGCATCGATGCCCGCATCATAATTTATTTTTTGCCTGGCATTACTGTAATAGTTGAAAACAATGTTGCTAAAATTATATTTCCCCTGTTTTACATTGCCTGTTTTGGGAAAGAATGAGGTTTCGAACGGCAGTTGTATAACGGTAGTTCTTATCCCGGCTTCAAGAAATGCGGAGTTTCTGTATACGATCATTTTTCGGACATAAATATTCAGCTCATTCAAACTATTATTGGTATTTAAGGTTAAAGTGGGCCATAACTCATAAATATCCTGACTGATTTTTCCTGACTTTGGAAATATTCTGTACTGTGCATTGGCCTGTAGTTGTCTGTAACCCAAACGGATAACAGTATCTCGTGCTGCATCATAGTTATTTAAACGGGGAACAAAGCCAACATCAGTAATAAAATTTTTTCCTACATCATCAAGCATCAAATTAAGCCACCACTTTTTAGTGATATACTGCATACGACCACTTACAAAAGAGGATTGAGACGGGTTACCCGGATTTACAGATCGGAAGTAACGCAGATTACCCATGTATTTACTGGTGTTACTTGTATAATTAAATTCACCACCGGCAACAGCATTGTATTTATTTGCATCGGTATGGATTAATTTTTCAGTTGAATTCAATGCCTGACGGTGTGTAACCAATGCACGAACATTACTTCGCTTTAAAACTCGTTGTTCAAAACTGGCTATAGCAATATTTTGCCTGCTGCTGTTTTCAATAGCGCCTGTTATGATATTCATCAATCCAAGTCTTGAATCCTTTGTAACATTACCGGTAAGACGTACACCTCCAAGTATGGGTGTTTGCTGTCCGTTTGCTCCAATGCCTATACGTCGGCTAAAGAAGGGGCGAATATTATCTGATCCATAATTGGCAAACAAATCACTATTTTCTAAAAAGAAATTTCTTCGCTCAGGAAAAAACAATTCAAAGCGGTCAAAATTTAATACCTGTCTGTCTACATCTACCTGCGAAAAATCAGGATTCAACGTTACGTCCATAACCATTGTTGCTG
>CAYPBV010000013.1:0-315 GCA_964409025.1 uncultured Chitinophagaceae bacterium
GCCTTATCCTGAAGGATACGATGCTGTCGCCAATAAAGATTTGATGATACAGGCAAACGGAATTCGCATCAATTTAAAAACGGATAAAATTGAAACCCCTGCCAATAAAGAAATCATTGCAGTAATCGCTTATCTGCAACGCCTGGGCAAGGATATTCAAACAGACAGCAAAAATAAAACAGCATCTATTCAATAACACAAAACAGAAAGCAACATGAAATTTGTTCACTATCTCGAAAAAATAAGCGACGTAAGTATTTACGGACTTACCTCTTTTATGATTTTTTTCATCTTTTTCTGTGCTGTGTTAACATG
>CAYPBV010000013.1:325-2808 GCA_964409025.1 uncultured Chitinophagaceae bacterium
TTTACAAAAACAACAAAAAGAAAATTACAGAAATAAAAAGCAAATGAAAAAAATGAGTGAATTACCATTAGACTAAACTCTAAAATCAAAACAATATGTTCAGGATAAAACAATCAATAATTTTAAACAGACTGATTGCCGTACTGCTGCTCCTGTTTTGTTCATTTGCAGCCTCAGCGCAGAATACTGCAACAAGTTCACCTGCAGCACCACAATCCGTGTGGAGCAATCCATTGGCACTGGCGATGCTGGCCATCATCTTTGTGTTGTTACTGGTGATTGCACTTTTAGCCAATGTAGTACTGGGCACTGCTGAGTGGCATTTCAAAAAACAATCAGGTGCTGCTAAAATCATTACCGCAATGCTGGCAGTAAGTTTACCTTCTCTCGTTTCTGCACAGGATGCAACAACGGTTGCTGCTGCACCTGTTAATATTGGCGGGCTTTCTGCTACTACTTTTTTTATGCTGCTTGCAGTAATAGGTGTAGAGCTGATTGTGATTTTAGTAATGGCATTCTTTGTTCGCTCCTTCCTTGCAAAAGAAAAAGTAAAAAAGCCAGTATTAGAAAGCGAAGTAAAACAGGAAACCAACTGGCAACAGTTATGGGATAAGTTTAACAGCTTCCGCCCTATTACTGAAGAATCGAAAATAGATCTGGGTCATAACTATGATGGCATCCGTGAGTTGAATAATCGCCTGCCCGGCTGGTGGCTCTATGGTTTTTATCTTACCATTATTTTCTCGGGTATTTATTTATGGCGTTACCATGTTTCAAACTCAGCACCCTTACCCGGTGAAGAATTAAAAATTGCATTGATAAAAGCGGATGAGCAGCAAAAAGCTTACCTGGCTAAAGCTGCTAATAATGTAGACGAAAACACAGTAATCTTTAACAAAGACGGTATAGCAGCAGGTGGTGCTATTTTCAAACAAACATGTGCAGCTTGTCATGGCCCTGAAGGGCAGGGTAATACGGTTGGGCCCAATCTTACTGACGAATACTGGATTCACGGTGGCAGCATCAAAGACATTTTCAAAACCATTAAATACGGCTATCCTGAAAAAGGAATGCAAAGTTGGAAAGATCAATATTCCCCCGTGCAAATGGCACAACTGGCAAGTTTTGTAAAATCATTACAGGGCACAAAACCATTGAATCCAAAAGCGCCGCAGGGTGATTTGTATAAAGAAGGAGCAATGCCTGCAACTGATTCTACAAAAGCAGTTGACAGCACGGCCACTGCAAAAACGAATTAACAGCAAGGCAGCATCACAAATTCTTAAACGTGAGCCTGTGATGTTTTGTTCCGATTAAAAAGACAGAGCAACAAATTGGAAACTGAACTAAAACATACCAATCCCGAAACAACTGAATCATTCCGTGACAGGATTGCTACTGTTGATGCCAAAGGAAAACGTAACTGGATTTATGCATTAAAGCCCAAAGGAAGATTCTATAATGCAAGAATCATTGTAAGTTTTTTCTTTTTTGCCATTTTTATGATTCTGCCCTTCATTTTTGTAAACGGAAGACCTTTATTTCTGTTCAATATACCTGAAGCAAAGTTTATCATATTAGGCAAAGTATTTTGGCCGCAGGACTTTTTCATCTTCGGTCTTACCATGGTTACATTTGTAGTATTCATTGTTTTATTTACGGCTGCCTTTGGCCGTTTATTTTGCGGATGGGTGTGCCCACAAACAAATTTCATGGAAATGCTTTTCCGAAGAATTGAATATGCTATTGAAGGTGATGCGCCTCAACAAAAAGCGTTAGCCAAAAGCATATGGAACAGTAATAAAATTTTCAAAAAGGGTTTAAAGCACTTTGTGTTTTACATGGTGAGTTTTGTGATTGCCAACTACTTCATGGCATATGTTATAGGTGTAGAGCAGTTATGGACAATGATAAAACATCCGTTTGAAAATTTGGGCACACTTACAGGACTAATTGTTTTTACCTATGTGTTTTATGCAGTATATGCATTCTTTCGTGAACAGGCATGTACAGTGGTGTGTCCTTACGGAAGATTACAGGGGGTACTGCTTGATAAAAACTCAGTAGTAGTAGCATATGATTACAAGCGTGGCGAAACAAGATCTAAATTTAAAAAAAATGAAGAACGCACAGCAGGTGATTGTATTGATTGCCATCAGTGTGTAAGAGTATGTCCCACAGGTATTGACATTCGAAATGGCACACAGCTGGAATGTATTAACTGCACAGCCTGCATTGATGCCTGCGACCACATGATGGAAAGCGTGGGTTTTAAAAAAGGACTCATTCGTTTTACAAGCGAAAATAATATTGCAGGCGGCCAAAAGCAGCGTTATACCACACGCATGAAGCTATACACATTTTTGCTGATTGGCCTGCTGGGTTTGTTAAGTTTCCTCATATTCTCCTTAAAAGATGTAAAGGCGACTGTGATACGTACGCCGGGCATGCTGTTCCAGCAAGTGGGTAAAGACAGTGTTTCC
>CAYPBV010000013.1:2818-15839 GCA_964409025.1 uncultured Chitinophagaceae bacterium
ATATCAAAGTGGTAAACAAAACCATGAAAGAAATACCGCTTACCATCAAATACGAAGGTGGCAATGGAGAGGTAAAAATGGCCGCCAAAGAAATTAAAGTACAAAAAGAAGGACAAGGTGCCGGTGCATTTTTTGTGGTACTGCCCAATAAAATGATTAAAGATCGTAAAACAGTAATCAAACTGGGCTTGTATGAGGGTACTAAAAAAATCAGTGAAATAACCACCAACTTTTTAGGACCGCTTTACAATGAAGATGAATACGAAGAAACAGAAAAGCACGATTCTGAAAAGGAGGAATAAAGTATAATTTTTAAATCAAACAACCATGACACTCAACTGGGGACATAAAATAACAATTGTACTGGTGCTTTTTGCAGCACTCATGTTTACACTCGTGTATAAAAGTATAAAAACAGATTTTCAGTTAGTAAGCAAAGATTATTATAAAGATGAATTACAGTTTCAGCAAGTAATAGATGGCAGTAAAAATGCCAATGCATTAACTACTTCGCTCACTTTAACACAAACTCAAAATGGAATCAGTATTCAGTTTCCGCAGGAAATGAAAGACAAAGTACTGGAAGGTGACATTTGGTTCTACTGCTCTTACAATGACCGTAACGATTTGCGTTTGAAAATTGATGCAACCAAAGAAGCGATACAACTAATCAATCGTTCTCAACTTGCTGCAGCTACCTACACTGTAAAAACAAACTGGAAAGCGGATGGTACACTTTATTATAATGAACAAATATTTACTGTAAAATAATGTTAAGCACAACCGTTATAGCAGGATTTACATTAGGCTTATTCGGCAGTTTGCACTGTGTGGGTATGTGCGGGCCATTGGCACTTGCATTACCTGCACCATTTACCAGCCGAAACAGGCAAATTACAGCATCCGTATTTTACAATACCGGAAGAGTTGTAACCTATAGTTTATTGGGCTTATTGTTTGGTATTATTGGCAAAGGGTTCAGCATGGTTGGCTTCCAGCAATTATTTTCCATTATAACAGGCAGTTTGATGCTGGTGCTTACAGTTTTATATTTTGGTTTTCACAAGAACTATCTGCCCGCATGGTTTCAACAGTTTACTTGGAAAATTCAATCATTCATTGGCAGTGCACTCCAAAAAAATTATGGCGCCTTTTGGGTGGGTATGGCCAATGCCTTATTACCCTGCGGCATGGTATATGCAGCAATAGCGGGCGCATTGGTAAGCAGCAACATTCTATCATCAGTATTCTTTATGGCTTCTTTTGGAACAGCTACAATACCTGCCATGCTTACACTTATGATTTTTGGATCAGGCTTTTCGGCACATTTACGTATCAAACTGCGCAAACTTACGCCTTATGTTATGATTCTGGTAGCAGCAATACTTATTTTAAGGGGATTGAATTTGGGCATTCCTTATGTGAGCCCCTATGCAGAAGAAGGAGTAAAAACTGAAAGTATACAATGCCATTAATACAATAACTTATTCAGATATTAATCCTGTAATATGCTGAAAGAAGAACTAAAAGAACTGTTGAATACTGAAAATGAGCAGCTCAAAAAGCTGCATGAGATTGTTACGCACTCTGTTGAAGAAGAGAAATTGGTATCCAATAAATTAACTCAGTTTGAAGAACAACAGCCATCATTACGGAGCAGAATAGCAGATAAAGTAGCATCGTTTGGAGGAAGCTGGAGTTTCATTATAACGTTTATAGTATTGATGGCCCTCTGGATAAGTATGAATTTGTATTTTCTTGTTGTTCCATTTGATCCTTTCCCTTTTATTCTTTTGAATCTTATTCTATCAACCATAGCAGCACTACAGGCACCTGTGATAATGATGAGCCAAAACCGGAAAGAAGAAAAGGACCGGCAGCGTGCCATCAATGATTATCTTATAAACCTGAAGGCTGAAGTAGAGGTAAGAAACCTTCACTATAAAATGGATTTGCTGATAACTGAGCAGATGAAAACATTATTTGAAATTCAAAAAGTTCAAGTGGAACTAATGGAAGAGATCCGGGTGATGTTAAAAAAATAATGCAAAATATATGAACAAAAATTCAACTAAAATATGACAAAACTGACCAACATCATTTTTCACATTGACCCAAAATCCTAAGATTGTGCAACGGTAATTTTAGTTTTGCTTATCGTGATTTATGTAATGACAGATATGAGGCTTACTAACAACACATTAAACAAAGTAATATCCCAATACAGGTATGAAAATGAAACCTGGAAACGCTACCTGCAATTTTTACAGCAGGAAAATAATTATTTAAAAACAAGATTAAGCCAGGTATTGCAGCATGATTTTGATGTGGAATTCCTGGACAGAGCTGAATATTTTCAAACAAAATTCTTAAACGGAGATGAAACTGTAAATCTCTTAAGGCAGGATGTACATGAAATTGAAAAACTATTACACAACGGGGTGTTAGAAAATGCAACCATATTAAAAGAACTGCAAAAAAAAATAAAGAAACTAAGCAGGGATATGGAAACAGTAGAACAACAGTTCAATAAATTAAAAACAGATTTTAATGAGTTTATTGCTAAAGCAGCATAAAAAAACCGCAGCATAAATTCTGCGGTTTTTTATTGCAGTTGAATACCTCTAATTGAGCATATTCTCCAGTTTCTTTTCATTTAAAATTACAATATTGCCATCTTTAATTTCAATAAGCTTTTCACTTCTGAAATCCCCAAGTGTACGTATAAGAGATTCTGTAGCGGTACCGGCAATACTGGCTAAGTTTTCACGGCTGATGCTGATGCTGAAATTAGCAGCTTCCGTTTTATACTTCTTCTGCAAACTCATTAATGCATCTGCCACCTTTTTACGAAGTGAATTATAAGCAAGTTTCAGCAACTGCTCTTCTTTATCTGCTACATCTTTTGCCAGCATTTGAATAAACCTGCGTGCAACAACAGGGTTGGTATTAACCAGTTCATCAAAATCCTCCTTGGGTATAAGTGCAAGTTCACAATCTTCCATAGCTTCTGCCGTTTCTTTATAGGCTCCTTCTTCCAGCAACGCTACATAACCCAAAAAATCTCCTTCATTATACAAGTCTACCACCAATTCCTTTCCATCATCGTTTGTTTTATAGGTTTTTACTTTCCCTTTTTGTATATAAAATAACCTGCTGGCCCTGTTACCTTCATTATAAATGGTTTGTTTCTTTTTATAATGATTTACATCTCTGTCGCTGGTAAGTGAGGCCAGACTTTCTTTTGCACCCGTAACAGAAAGCAGTTTGTTTACACCATCAAGGCCGCTTGTAAATTCTTCTTTAAGAAAATCGATTTTTCTGATACGACCTTCAATAGCACTTAATAATTCAGTACCGCTGAAGGGTTTGGTAATGTAATCATCAGCGCCCATTTCCATACCTTTTCGCAAATCCAGTCGTTCCGTTTTGGCAGTAAGAAAAATGAAGGGAATATTTTTGGTGATATCATTTTTATGAAGGGCATGAAGCACCCCATAGCCATCCAGTACAGGCATCATTATATCACACACAATCAAATCCGGGCGCTCACTTAATGCCTTTTCAATTCCTGCTTTTCCATCCGGAGCTGTAACCACATTGTAATTGGAAAGCTCCAGTATTTCAGCAGTATTTTCTCTTATTTCATCATTATCTTCAATCAATAAAATTTTTTTACGGGTCATAATTTATCGTTTAAAAGTTAAAACAAATTCAGTTCCTTTTCCTTCTTTGCTGTTGCACACAATAACTCCATTCATAAGTTCAGCATATTTAGCCACAATATGCAATCCCAAGCCTGTACCCTGAATATTTACAGCATTTGCGGCTCTGAAAAACCGCTCAAATAAATGTTCCTGATCTTCAAGTGGTATTCCGATACCGTTATCCTTGATTTTTAAAATAAATTCATTTGGAAGTATTTCTGTTTGAATATTTATCAAAGAACCTTCAGGAGAAAATTTAATGGCATTTGAAAGCAAATTCAACATAATGTGTTTAAACATGGTAGGATCCAGTTCTGTTTCATCACCACCGGTTGAACTGTATTCAAATACCTGTGAGGGTTTACGCAGTGTTTGAAGTTCGCTTACTGTTTCATTTATAATTTTTGAAAAATTGGTACTGCTCAACCTTACCTGAATTTTACCTTCTTCAATTTTACCCACATTGAGAAAGTCATTAAGAATATCTGTAAGCAGGTTAACACTGGATACTATACGCTGAATATGTTTTTCTCTTCTTGGCTGCTCATCCGTGGTTTGGTATTTCTGTAAAAGATAAGTAGAGGAAAGGATGGTGCTGAGTGGGGTACGAAATTCATGTGAGGCAACTGATACAAATCTCGATTTTAGTTCACTCAATTCTTTTTCACGCTCCAAAGCAGCACGAAGTTCTTTATCAATCTGTTCATTTTCCTTAATCTGCTCATTGAGCTGTTCTACTGTTTTTTTAAGCGACTCTGTGCGTTCTTCTACTTTTTTTTCCAGCTCTTCATTAAGTTTTACAATAGCCAGTTCAGCAGTTTTGCGTTCAGTAATATCATTTATAAACGCCATCACATAATTCTGACCGTTTACCTGATAATTACCCAAACTGATTTCAAGAGGAAACTCGGTACCTTCTTTTTTCAAACCATAAATATCTAAACCCACACCCATCGGCCTGCTCTTGGGCGAATGCATGTAGTTTTCATGATATTTTGCATGATTTGATCGAAAACGATGAGGTATGAGTGTTTCAAATGATATTCCTTTTAATTCTGCAGAATTAGCATAACCAAATTGCTTGATAGCAAATTGATTAACCAATACTATTTCTGCCTTTTCATTCACTACAATAATACCAATACTGGAGTGATTGAAGAGCGTTTGTATCAACTGACTGTCTAATGGAGTATCAACCATAATTCTGCATAAGAGCCACAATATAAAGATAGAAAAGTAAATTAAATACCATGATGTCAATTAGTTGCAAATTTTTAAAAGGCAGGCTGCAAAAAACGTAAAAGCCTATGAAGAATAAAACAAGATTGGTTTCTTTTCGTAAACTTGCATAAAATGAAAAAGTAATGGCTACTGAGATTAAATGCCCTAATTGCGGACATGAATTTGAACCTACTGACAGTATTCGTAAATCCATTGAAGAGCAGGTAAAAGTGGAGGCCAATGCAAGAGCGGAGGAATGGAAAAGAAAAAAAGAAAAAGAATTTGCAGAAGAAAAAATAAAACTGCAGCAGCAGGCCGAAGAGCAGGCCCGCAAATCTATTGCTGGTGACTATGAAAACAAATTAAAGATGGCCGAGCAAAGCAGCCGTGAAAATGAAGAGAAATTAAAACTTGCACGGCAACGGGAAATGGAGTTTCTCAAAAAAGAACAACTGCTTATTTCAAAAGAACAGGAGCTTGAGTTACAATTACAAAAAATGCTGCTGGAGGAAAGAACCAAACTGGCTGAAATCATCAGAAAAGAAGAAAGCGAAAAAATTTTATTGAAAGAAACCGAGTACCAACTTAAAAACAAAGAACTGGAAGAAAAACTGGAAGCTCAAAAAAAGCTGGTTGATGAAATGAAGCGGAAAGCAGAACAGGGCAGCATGCAAAGTCAGGGCGAAGCGCAGGAACTGTTGCTGGAAGAATTATTAAAAAGCAGTTTTCCTTTTGACAGTATTGAAGAAGTGGGCAAAGGTGTAAAGGGTGCTGATTGTGTTCAGATAGTACGAAATCAATTTGGACAGGAAAGCGGAAAAATTATTTATGAAAGTAAACGCACCAAAGATTTTTCCAACGAGTGGATTGAAAAATTAAAAGCAGATATGCGGAGCCAGGGTGCTGATGTGGCCGTGATTGTAACACAGGCGATGCCTAAAGACTTAAATCAATTTGCACAAAAAGACGGAGTGTGGGTTTGCAGCTTTGCAGAAGTAAAAGCATTAGCCGCTGTGTTGAGAGATGGCATTTTAAAATTGGCAGCAGCCAGCAAAACCAATGAAAATAAGGGCGATAAAATGCACATGTTATATGACTACCTCACCAGCAATGAGTTTGCCGAGCAATGGAAGGCCATACGTGAAGGTTTTATGAGCATGAAACTTTCAATTCAAAAAGAACGGGATGCCATGGAAAAATTATGGAAGCAACGGGAAAAACAATTGGAAAAAATATTACTCAATGCTGCACATATACGTGGAAGTGTGGAAGGCATTGCAGGAACTGATGTTAATGTGAATTTGCTGGAAGATCACGATTTACTGAGTGATGAATAAAAAACACCCGGATATTATCCGGGCTATTAGTTGATTTAATTTAAGTAAAATCTTCACCATCAAAATCGTCTTCATCTGTACCGCCTCTTGATGTATTCAAGTTAATAATACTGCCCATTAAATCTTTGAACTCCACTTTACCTTCAACTACCTGCTTACTGATGAGTGAAAATGCTGCTAAACCATGTAAGACAAATTCCATTAACAATGCACTTTGTTTTTCATTAGCACCTTTAAAATATTTTTTAACCAATGCGTGCAAACCATCTACTTTATACAGGAGTTGGATTTTTTCTTCATCGTTTAAATTCATGAGCATGGCCAGCGTATTTCCTTTATCAAACCACCCTGTAATGGATTTGTAAGGATTATCAGCTGCGGCCTCTCCCCTGCGTTTTTTAATTAATTCAGGATTGGGAAAATAATTGATAAACTGTGTACGTATTGCTTTGTTCAATAGATTAAATGCTACCTGATACGGACCTTCCTGCTCACCTTCATACACCAGTTCAATTTTACCCGTTATAGAAGGAATTACTCCTATTAAATCATTAACCCACACCTGAGTATGTTTTTCATTATTTATTAAAGACCGTAGTTCGGCTGTGCTGATGGCATTTTCATAAGCACTGATGGTGAGGCGGGCACTTACACCGCTCTTTTTATCAACAAACTCACTGCTTCGTGCTTCAAAGGCTACTTGTTCAATCAACCGCTTAATCAAATCACTCATCTCTACTTTCTGCTGCTGCTCAGGATGGATTTGTGCTTCCTGTTCTGTTATAGCCAACCCTGTTTCAATTGTTTTGGGATAATGGGTGAGAATTTGACTTTCAATTCTGTCTTTAAGTGGAGTTACAATAGAACCACGATTGGTGTAATCCTCAGGATTTGCAGTAAACACAAACAAAATATCTAAAGGCAATCGTAATTTAAAACCACGGATTTGCACATCGCCTTCTTCCAAAATATTAAACAGAGAAACCTGGATGCGTGCCTGCAAATCCGGTATTTCATTGATTACAAATATGCAACGGTTGCTGCGTGGAATAATACCGTAATGAATTACACGCTCATCAGCAAAATTCAGTTTAAGATTGGCAGCCTTGATGGGGTCAATATCTCCAATCAAATCCGCTACACTTACATCTGGTGTTGCTAATTTTTCACCATAACGTTTACTGCGGTGCACCCACTCAATTAATGTATCATCGCCTTCTGTTGCTACTTTATCAACAGCATAATGGCTGATAGGGTTAAATGGATCATCATTTAACTCACTGCCTGCCACTACGGGAATGTATTCATCCAATAATTCCGTCATCAATCGGGCCATACGTGTTTTAGCCTGACCACGCAAACCAAGAAAAAGGATGTTATGACGTGACAATAAAGCACGTTCCACATCAGGTATTACAGAATCTTCATAGCCAAGAATTCCATCAAATACATTTTCATTGCGTTTCAATTTTGCAATTAAATTTTGACGTACTTCTTCTTTAATACTTCTGTTTTTATAGCCGCTCTTTTTTAATTCGCCTAAAGTTGTAATATGTAACATAAATTTTTTGTTTCCCATGAAGGCACAATGGCCACAGAGAGTTATTGAATTTAATAAACTGTTTTTCGCTTCCCACTTTCAAAATCCCTGAAAATGAATGCACCTAATTTATCCAGCGATGCAAAAAATGCCTTGCCGTTATTGGTTTCAGTAAATTCTTGTACAAAGCGTTGCAGGTAGGGATCAGTAGCAATCATAAATGTAGTGATAGGAATTTTCAGCTTCTTGCACTGTGCAGCCAAATTCAAACAACGATTCGTTATTTTTCTATCAAGACCAAAACTGTTTTTGTAATACTTTTTTCCAATCTTCAAACATGTGGGCTTTCCATCTGTAATCATGAAGATTTGTTTGTTTGGGTTTTTTCTGCGTCGTAATGTTTCCATTGCTAATTCTAACCCAGCAACTGTGTTTGTGTGATAAGGACCTACTTCTAAATATGGAAGGTCTTTAATTTCTACCGGCCACGCATCATTCCCAAACACCACAATATCCAATGTATCCTTTGGATAACGTGTGGTAATAAGTTCACCCAATGCCATTGCTACTTTTTTAGCCGGTGTAATTCTGTCCTCACCATACAAAATCATGGAGTGCGAAATATCAATCATCAACACAGTGGATGTTTGTGTTTTGAAATCAGTTTCACGAATCTCCAAATCATCTTCCCGCATCTGGAAACTATCAATACCATGATTGATTTGTGCATTTCGGATGGAGTTGGTAAAATCAATCTGTTCTAATGTATCTCCAAACTGGAATGGGCGTGTTTCAGGATTGATTTCATCCCCGCCACCGGGTTTGAAAGTATGATGCTGCCCCTGTTTTGTTTTTTTGAGTTTACCGAAAATTTCTTCCAGTGAACGCTTGCGTATACCCTGTTCTGTTTTGGAGGTAATTTTATAAGTACCTGTAACAGGATTTTCATCGAGATAGCCTTTTTGTTTAAGTTCATCAATAAAATCACCTATGCCATATTCATCATTTGTGAGATTGTATTGCCGGTCGAGTTGATTCATCCAATCCAGTGCTTCTGCCACATCACCATTGGTGTAAGTAAGCAATTGCGTAAACAAATCAAGCAACTGTTCAAACTTTGACTTGCTGTTTTGAGAGGGATCGTATTTTGTGAAAAAATGGCCTGTCATAAAAGGATTGACAAGTTAGCTCTTTTTGAAATAATGAAATACACTTGCGCAATAATTAACACTATGGGGATGTTTTTGTTGAGGTATTTAACCAACATGTACTATTTTTCCATTGTCAAAAGAAATAAACTATGAAAAGATTACTTTATGCTATGGCTTTATTTTCTTTAATAAGCACCTCCTGCAGCAGCCCGCAAATGCTTATAAAACAGAATGCTGAAATTGACACACTCAATCTTTCGTTTGATTTAAGAACGGTGCAACCTTATGAATACAGGCAACTGCTTGAACAGCGGCTGGATAAATTTGTGAGTATTTACAACTCGGAACTACATCCATTTAAACTCAGCCTTAACACAACTGATACACTACAAACCTGTACCATTAAAGTAACACGTTCAAAATTTGTATCAAAGAAACAAAGTCATCTGCATTTAGGTTATTCAGTTTTGGGTGTTGGCACTTTTACCACATTATTACTCACCGGATTTCCTGTACCTGTGGGTTGGGTATTTATTCCCAGAGCAAGAACAACCTTGGAGCCATCATTAAGCAGCGATATTTCTGATGTACGGGCAAGAGCAAGTGTGGGTATTATTTCATCCGGCATGTACCGCAGCAGGGAAAAACAAATGGAAATACAAAGTACAAAGTTTTTAAAGTATGTTGTTTCGATTGTACAAACAATAGAAGCAGATTACAGCAGGAAGAAATAATTATTTAACCATTGCTTCTATATTCCGTTGTATAACCTCTTCAATCTTAAGCTCTACTTCTTTCTCTTTTACCATTAAATCCTGAAGCGTTAGTTTATTAAGCAGGTTATCGAGGGTGTATTGAATCATTTTCCAGAGCGAACGTGTGCTGCAATCAACAGAGTTGGTGCACAATTTACCGAGTCCTGTATGTGCTTCGCAAAATTGCCGGTCAAATAAACTGCCGCCCAGTGATTTCATTACATCATTGATGATGATTTCGTTTGGTTGTTTTGCCAGCACATAACCACCTTTATTACCGGGTGTGCTGTTGATAAATCCTTCCATGCGAAGTGTGCGGCAAATTTTTGCTATATGCGGTTCACTCAGGCCTTCTGCCTCACTCAACTGCGGAATACTAAGACCAGCATTGGCATCTGCTGATGCAATGCGTATCAACATTCTTATTCCATATTCTTCTGCAGCGGTAATCTTCATTTTAAAGAATTTATTCCTGTGTTGCTAATGGGTCAACCTGATACACCTGCTGAAAATAAGCACGCAGATGACTGCGGTCTTCCTCTGTTGTTTGTTTATTGCAATGCTGATTGTATACATTGATTAATGCATCAGCAATGGTACCTGCATCTGTAGTTTCAATCTGATAACGTTGTAAATGCAGCAATACCTTTCCATCTTTCATCACTAAAATATTGGGTGATGATGGTGTAATGCCGTTGAGATATTTTGCACGGAAATGTGTTACCGCATCTTTTTCCATTCCTGCAAAAAGTGTTGCTTTTACATCAGGCACTACATGATTGAAAAAGCTGAGTATAGCACCGGGGCGGCTCACTCTTGCACTGCAGCCGCATACGCTGTTAAGCACCACAAGAATTACTTTGCCGGGATTTCCGCTGATGACGTTTTCAACATCTTCAACCATCATCATTTGTTCAAAACCATAATCCACCAATTCCTTACGGTAAGGTGCCACTACTTGTTCGGGATAGCTGGGACCCTGATTGCCCATTAAACTATCAATTGAAATCATTGCCATATTATTTTATTTTATTTCTCACAGATTTTACTGATTTGCTCAGATGAAATATATGATTGAATGTTTCTTTTCTGTGTTCATCTGTGTTATCCGTGAGAGCCCTACATAAATCCTAATTCCAATGCTGCCACTTCACTCATCATACTCTTTTCCCATTTGGGGGTCCAGGTGATCATTACGTTTACATCAGTCACACCTTCCACCTCCCTTATTTTATTATCAACTTCTACCGGTAGTGATTGTGCAGCCGGACAGCTTGGTGCTGTTAAAGTCATGGTTATTTGAACATAACCGTTATCATTGATATCAATCTTATAAATCAATCCTAAATCATAAATGTTCACCGGCAACTCAGGATCAAAGATCGTCTGTAGATTGTCGATTATTTTTTGATTTAATATCTCTTTATCTAATGCCATTAACTGTTCATTTGTTGTTGAGCCAGATAAACTGTTGCATCTAACTTCATTTGTTTTACCATTGCCAGTAATCCATTACTCCGGGTTTGAGCTAAGTGCTGCTTCATTCCTATTTTATCAATAAACTCAAGCTTCGCATCAATAATTTCCTTAGGTGTATGTCCGCTTAATACACGGATCAACATACTCACCAATCCTTTAACTATAATTGCATCACTTTCTGCTTTATACATCACTTTGTCATCTTTCATTTCACTCACCATCCATACTGTACTTTGACAACCTTTGATTTTGTTTTCATCTTTCTTATAAACATCATCCAATGGCTTTAATTTCTTTCCCATGTCAATGATGTATTCATATTTTTCATCCCATGAGTCGAACAATGAAAACTCATCTACAATTTCTTCTTCAATTGCTTGGATTGATTTTACTTCACTCATCGTAATAACTTAATAGCTTTATGAAGAGCCGCAATCAGCACATCAATTTCTTCTATGGTATTGTACACTGCAAAACTTGCCCTGGTAGTCCCCGGAATTCCAAAACGGTTCATCAATGGTTGTGTACAATGATGACCAGTGCGTACAGCCACACCCTGATTATCTAATAAGATACCCAGATCCTGCGGATGAACTCCTTCCACAACAAAAGATGCTACACTAACTTTATTCTTTGCCTTGCCAATCATTCGTATACCTTCAATAAGTTCAAGCTGTGATGTAGCATAATGTAACAACTCATCTTCATGCTTTCTGGCAGCAGCTTTTCCAATTGTATTTACAAAATCCAAAGCAGCTTTGAATGCAACGGTATCAGCGATGTTGGGTGTGCCTGCTTCAAACTTGTAAGGCAGTTCGTTCCAGGTGGTTTTTTCAAAACTTACATCTTTAATCATTTCACCACCACCCATAAACGGCGGCATGGCTTCCAGAATTTCTTTCTTACCATATAACACACCAATACCGGTGGGACCATACACTTTATGTGAACTGATGGCGAAGAAATCACAATCCAGTTCCTGCACATCAATATCAAGATGTACGGTTGATTGAGCACCATCAATCATTACAACAGCGCCAACTTTATGTGCAGCATCAATAATTTCTTTTACGGGATTGATAGTACCGAGTGAGTTACTTGCATGAACTACAGAAACAATTTTTGTTTTTTCTGAAAGCAATTGATGAAAGGCTTCCATCATCAATTCACCATGATCATCAACAGGAATTACTTTAATAACAGCGCCTGTCATCTCAGCTATCAATTGCCAGGGAACGATATTACTGTGGTGCTCCATGCCGCTGATGAGGATTTCATCACCTGCTTTTAAATTGGTTCTTGCCCATGTATATGCAACCAGGTTGATACTTTCTGTAACACCTCTTGTAAAAATAATTTCTTCTCTGTGTTTTGCATTGATGAATTGCTGAACAGTATTTCTTGTAGCTTCATAAGCTGCTGTTGCTTCTTCTGCCAAAGAATGAATGCCACGGTGAATATTGGCATTATACTTTTCATAGTATTCCGTCAGTGCATCAATCACCACTTTGGGTTTTTGCGCAGTAGCTGCATTGTCAAAATACACCAGAGGTTTTCCTTTCACCATTCTGTTGAGAATAGGAAATTGATGGCGGATAGCTTGCACATCAAAGGTTGTATGTTTCAAGGTTTCAATCATTATCTAAAGTTATTTCCCACAAACGCACAAAGAACACAAAGGATTTTCTTAGTGACCTTCGTGTGCTTTGTGGGAATTGTATTAAATCTCAAATCCCAATCGTTCTGAAATAATCGCATCTGCATAAGCACGAATTGGCTCCAGTTCAATTTTTTCCAGTATCTCACCTGCAAATGCATGCAGTAATAAAGC
>CAYPBV010000013.1:15849-20571 GCA_964409025.1 uncultured Chitinophagaceae bacterium
TGCTTTGAGATAAAACAAGGGTTCTTCATCTAACCTGCCGATGGTACAACCATGCGAACATTTTACATCATCAGCAAAAATTTCCAACTGCGGTTTTGTATTGATACCGGCCGTATCACTCAGTAAAATATTCTTGTTGCTTTGATAGGCATTGGTCTTTTGTGCATCTTTACGCACAAAGATTTTACCATTGAATACACCTGTTGCATTTTCATCAATTATCCCTTTGTACAACTCATTACTTAAAGAGTGTGGCATCATATTATCAACGATGGTGTGATTGTCAACATGCGTTTCTCCCTTCACACAATACAAACCGTACATATTACTCTCACATCCCGGTGCCTCTAAAATAAAATTGAGGTTGTTACGGATTACACCACCATTCAAAGTGAGTGTAACTGAATTGACTTTGCTCACACCAAGCTGACGTACATGGGTTGTTTTTACACAACTGCTGTGACTGTCTTCATTCTGAATTTTATAAATATGAACATTCGCATTTTCTTCAACTACAATTTCACTGATACGGTTGATGAAAGAATCGCTGGCGCCCAGTGTTATTTCTTCTTCCACCAGATACACTTCTGCATTTACACCCACATGCATTAAGGTGCGTGGTTGTGATAAAACACTCACCGCTCTTGCATCATTGATATAATAACAATACAAGGGATGTTTGACTGCTTTATTCTTCTTTACTGCCATAAACAAACCCTGATAAGCGAATGCATTATTCATGGCATTGATACCATCAGTGTGATAGCTGGCGCTATGACCCAGATTGTTATCAATAATGGATTTGTATTCCCCTTTTACAGCTTCACTCAACGGAAGAACCACCAGTTCATCTGCTGATGAACGAATGGTTGATAACTCAGCATGATAAATACCATTCACAAACACCAGTTCATTGGCAGTTTCATAGCCGGGTAAACGAAACGCATCTACATCAGCTTTGGATACTGCTGTGGTTTCTGCTGCATAGCTGAAGTCTTTATTTAATACAGCGCTGATGCGTGTGTATTTCCACTCTTCATGTTTCACTGTTGGAATACCCAGTTCTTTGAACAACTGAATTCCTTGTTGACTCAAAGCCTGCAAAGCACCATTGCCGCTAAAGGGTTCGTTGTTGAATTTATTCTGTATTAGTTCTTTTAAGTCTGACATCTTAGATTTTTTTGCTCTCACAGATTTCTCTGATGTTCACAGATAATATCTGTGTTCATCCGTGGCATCAGTGAGCTGATTTAAGCCTCTACGCTCTCTCCCAATTCTTCTTTTATAAAATCGTATCCTTTTTCTTCCAATTCCAGCGCCAGTTCTTTACCACCGCTTTTTACAATACGACCTTTATACAACACATGTACATAATCAGGAACAATATATTCCAACAAGCGTTGATAGTGTGTAATCACTAAGAAAGAACGTTTTCCATTACGCAGCTTGTTTACACCTTCGGCAACTATACGCAATGCATCAATATCCAAACCACTATCTGTTTCATCAAGGATAGACATGCTTGGTTCCAGCATGGCCATTTGAAAAATTTCATTACGCTTTTTTTCACCACCGCTGAAACCTTCGTTCAACGAACGGCTTAATAAGGATTGATCGATCTCTACCAGTTTCATCTTCTCTTTCATTCTCTTTAAAAATTCCACTGCATCCATTGGCTCTTCACCACGGTACTTGCGGATTTCGTTCACTGCTGTTTTGATAAAGTTGGTAGTGCTCACACCCGGAATTTCAACAGGGTATTGAAACGCAAGGAACAAACCTTCTCGTGAGCGGTCTTCTGGTGACATTTCCAACAAATCTTTTCCGTTGAACTCCACTTCACCTCCGGTTACTTCATAATCAGAACGACCGGCCAGCACTGATGCCAAGGTTGATTTTCCACTTCCGTTAGGACCCATGATGGCATGTACTTCGCCGGGCTTGATATCTAAGTTGATGCCCTTTAAGATTTCTTTCTCTTCAATGCGGGCTTGTAAATTTTTTATTGATAACATATAATTTGAAAATTTGAAAATTTGAAAATTACCCAACACTTCCCTCCAGTGAAATTGCCAATAACTTTTGCGCTTCTACTGCAAACTCCATGGGCAATTGATTCATGACCTCTTTGGCAAAACCATTGATGATTAATGCCACGGCAGTTTCTGTATCTAGTCCACGTTGATTGCAATAGAAAATCTGGTCTTCACCAATTTTTGAAGTAGTGGCTTCATGTTCTACCTTTGCCGTACTGTTCTTTACTTCAATGTAAGGGAAGGTGTGAGCGCCGCATTTATCACCCAGCAACAAACTGTCACATTGAGAAAAGTTGCGTGCATTCACTGCGTTCTTACCCACTTGTACCAAACCACGATAACTATTTTGACTGAAGCCTGCCGAAATACCTTTTGATACTATACGGCTTCTTGTGTTCTTACCAATATGCATCATCTTGGTACCTGTATCAGCCTGCTGATGATTGTTGGTAACAGCAACAGAATAAAATTCACCCTGGCTATTATCACCTTTTAAAATCACACTTGGATATTTCCATGTAACAGCGCTTCCTGTTTCTACCTGTGTCCAACTGATCTTTGAATTTACACCGGCACAAATACCACGCTTTGTTACAAAATTGTAAATACCACCCTTGCCTTCTTTATCGCCGGGGTACCAGTTTTGAACGGTTGAATATTTTACTTCAGCGTTATCCAATGCTACAATTTCTACAACGGCGGCATGTAACTGATTTTCGTCACGCTGGGGAGCGGTACAACCTTCAAGGTAGCTCACATAACTTCCTTCTTCAGCAACAATCAAGGTACGCTCAAACTGACCCGTACCTGCTGCATTGATGCGGAAGTACGTACTTAGCTCCATCGGGCACTTTACACCTTTGGGAATATAGCAGAAACTACCATCACTAAACACGGCACTGTTCAAGGCGCTGTAAAAATTATCGGTAACAGGCACTACAGAGCCCAGCCATTTTTTAATAAGTTCAGGATGTTCCTGGATGGCTTCACTCATGCTGCAGAAGATGATGCCCATTTCGCCAAGTTGCTCTTTAAATGTAGTGGCGATACTTACAGAATCAATAACTGCATCCACCGCTACATTGCTCAAACGTTTTTGCTCATCTAATGAAATACCCAGCTTTTCAAACGTAGCACGGAGTTCGGGGTCTATCTCATCCAGACTGTTCAAGGTTTTGGCCTGCTTGGGAGCACTGTAATATTTGATGGCCTGAAAATCCACATCAGGATACGTAACATTGGGCCAGCGGGGCACGCTCATTTTGAGCCAATGACGATAGGCTTTCAGGCGCCACTCCAGCATCCACTCGGGCTCCTTCTTTTTGGCGCTGATGAAGCGGATGATGTCCTCATTAAGCCCGGGGGGCGCTTCATCTGCCTCCAGATTGGTCACCCAGCCGTATTTATAATCGCTGAGGGCCGTTTCCTCGAGCGTGGTGAGCATCTCACTCATGTGTAATTTGTTTAATCAGTTTATGTGAAAGATTCTACACTTTTTTCGTTCTGCAAAGGTAGGGGTCTATTTATACAAAAAAGTATAGATAATGTTCGAGATTGGGAAAAAGTTCAAACCCCGACGGCGGTTATCGACCCCGTCGGCGGGTGCTGTCACCACGAATTTCACGGAATGCAGGAATGGGTTACCGCAGATTGCACAGATTTACACTGATGATTTTTGTATTTATTCTTTGGTTCTAGTGTTTTGGAATTTTCCCTTTTGGGGCTGTGGGCTGAAGTGCTTGTGGCAGCTGGTGTTCCGTCCCCTTCAAGCTCCGCTTCGCTACGGTACTTCACTGCGTTTCGCACTGGCTCCTTCGTCGCCCCCTTACGGGCACGGCAGCCGGTGAGCGGAGGGTTTTCAATTGGGCTGATTTGTCCAAAATGGCAATTTTTGCAGTTCGGTTGACGAGGACACCAACTGATAAACAAAAGAACCCAACACAACAAGTAAAAAAAATTTATTAAACCCCTACCGTTTTAAGCATAAACAATACATACAGGCAAATAAACATCCAGCCTTCCCAGGTTGAGATACGTTTGTCCTGTGTGAGCAGGTAAAACAGTAAACCACACGCAGCCATCAGTGGTAAAGCAAAGCCGGTTAAGGCAGCGGGTACCTGTATTGTACCTGCAATAGAGGCCACCGGCGGAATAACAAGGGTATTGAAAATACAGGAACCGAGTACGTTACCTACAGCCATTTCTGCTTTGCCCTGCCGTATGGCCGAAATATTAACAGCCAACTCAGGCAATGTTGTTCCCAGAGATAACAACGTGAGAGCAATTACAGAACTGGGTACCTGAAATGCAAGTGCTATTTTTTCAAGTGAATAGATTGTATAATCAGCGCCAAAATAAATACCTACACCCGCTGCTACCAGCAAGGCCAGTTGACGATTAGGAAAGGCGTCTCTTTGTTGATGAGATACTCCCGCTTCACGGGTTTTATTTCCTTCACCCCTTATAAGATAAACCGCATAAATGATAAAAATTAAAATGCCAATTGCAGCTTCTGCAAAAGAAATAATACCATCATAAGCAATCACCAGAAAATAAAACATACTGCCTGTTAAAAAATGCAGATCAATATAAATGTAGCTGGCTGAAAGCTGAATTGACTTACGGTTGAGAACAGCCGCTAATCCGGTAACGAGCAAAATATTGGAAATATTAGCCCCGATAATAT
>CAYPBV010000013.1:20581-38172 GCA_964409025.1 uncultured Chitinophagaceae bacterium
CCCCTTTTTGTACGGAAAGAATTCCTGAGATTAACTCAGGCAGCGACGTTCCAATTCCAACAATGAAAATGCCCACAACAAAAGGCGGCAACCTCATCCATGCACCAATTTTTTCTGCGGCGTTTGTAAAAAAACGTGCAGCAATGAGCAGTACAGATAGAGCAGCAATAAATAAAAAGATGGTGAACATCATACACTATAGATTGGAGGTAAGCAATTGTTTCAGCATCCATAAGCTTACTAACAAAAACGGGAACGATGTTTAGCGCTCCCGTTGATGATGTAGTTAAGGATTTTTTGTTTGCGGTTCCAAAAGCTGAAAAAACTGATCCAGCTTGGGCAGTATCACAATTCGTGTTCTGCGGTTCAGCGCTTTACCTTCAACTGTGCTGTTATCAGCTACCGGATGAAACTCACCACGGCCTGCTGCTGCCATCTTCATGGGATCCATACCATATTCATTTTGCAGTAAACGCACCACTGTAGTAGCACGCTTTACACTTAAATCCCAATTATCTACCAATACCCCATTTCCTTTAAAGGCAACATTATCTGTATGCCCTTCCACCATAAATTCAATATCGGGCTGGTTCTTTAACACCATCGCAACTTTTCCCAATACTTCTTTGGCCTTGGGTGTAATTTCGTACTTACCACTTTTAAACAGCAGCTTATCTGAGATATCAATATACACAACTCCTTTATCTACTTTGATATTGATGTCTTCATCTTCCATATTGCCGATGGCTCCTTTCAGGTTCATTACAAGCACCATGTTGAGCGAATCTTTATAAGCCATTTGTTGCTGCAGGGTCTGGATATAAGCATCTTTGGCACCAATGTTCTGTAAAGACTGCTTTATGCTTTCAGCCTGCTGCTTGGTAATTACGGAGAGATTTTCCAGTTGATTTAATGCCTGTGTATAATTTTGCTTTACATATTCCAGCTCTTTTGTAAGGTCTGTAATATTTGCAGTAAGCCCTTGCTTTTCTTTTTCAAGAGCTGCTGTACGGTTGTTGCAATCTGCCAATGTTCCCTCCAGTGTTTGATAACGTGTTTGCAACTGGGCATAATCTGCCTGTGCTTTTTTAAATTTTTTGCTGCTCACACAGGAGCCGAACATAAACACACTTATAGTGCAAACAACCAGAAATTGATACTTCATAGTTAAAGATTTTACGGGTGATTAGTAAAACTTACAATTTTTAAATCATCAATGCCGCAAAAATAGAGGTTGAGCAAAGGAAGTATCTTATGAAGATGTTAATATTCAAGTCATGGATTAATCACCCAGATTCATTTCAGGAATCATTCCATCAACAATCAGTCTGCCTGCTGTTTTACTTACAATTTCTTCCACGCTTACTCCGGGTGCACGCTCTAACAATTTAAACCCATCAGCAGTTACATCCAGCACAGCTAAATCACTTACAATTTTCTTTACACAGTTTTTTCCCGTGAGCGGTAATGAACATTGTGGCAATAATTTGCTTTCACCTTTGGGGTTGGTATGCATCATGGCTACAATAATATTTTTAGCACTGGCCACCAAATCCATGGCACCACCCATACCTTTCACCATCTTGCCGGGTATTTTCCAATTGGCAATATCACCTTGGTCACTTACTTCCATGGCGCCGAGTACGGTTAAATCAACCTTGCCTGCACGTATCATTCCAAAGCTCATGGCACTGTCAAAAAAAGCGGAACCCGGAACAGTAGTAATGGTTTGCTTGCCGGCATTAATCAAATCAGCATCTTCTTCTCCTTCAAAGGGAAAAGGTCCCATACCCAGTAATCCATTTTCACTTTGTAATACAACACTAATGCCATCAGGTATATAATTTGCAACAAGCGTAGGAATACCAATTCCCAGATTTACATAATAACCATCTTTTAACTCCTGTGCTATACGTTGTGCTATTTGTTCTTTTGTAAGAGCCATTGTAAACAATTTGATGATGAGATAATTTTCTAATGTGATAATGGAGTCAGTATTCATTATCACTTTAGCCCATTAGCTAATTAGCTAATTTTCTTACTGTTCGCTGCTCAATCCTCTTTTCATAATTCATACCTTTAAATATGCGGTGTACGTATATACCCGGTGTGTGAATTTCGTTGGGATTGAGTTCGCCTGCTTCTACTAATTCTTCTACTTCAGCAATGGTTATTTTACCAGCCATAGCCATAAGCGGATTAAAATTCCTTGCTGTGTCTTTAAAAATCAAATTTCCCTGTGTATCTCCTTTCCAGGCTTTTACTATAGCAAAATCTGCATTAAACGCATATTCAAGTAAATACTCTTTCCCATTAAATGTTCTTACTTCTTTTCCTTCTGCTACTTCTGTACCCACACCGGCAGGTGTAAATACAGCCGGCATGCCATAACCGGCCGCCATACAACGTGTAGCTAATGTGCCCTGCGGTATGAGTTCTACTTCCAGTTCACCACTGAGTAACTGGCGCTCAAACTCCGCATTTTCTCCTACATAGGAAGAAATCATTTTTTTTACCTGTTTCTGCTGCAGCATCAATCCAATACCAAAATCATCTACACCTGCATTATTTGAAATACAGGTGAGCTTCTTTGTTCCTTTCTTTACAAGGGCTGCAATACAATTTTCTGGAATACCGCAAAGACCAAAACCACCGAGCATGAGTGTAGCGCCATCTTCAATATCATGAATGGCTGCCTCGGCATTGGCAATAACTTTGTTCATGTGCAAGCAATTTGCTGCAATATTAACCTGAAAAATTGAAATGAAATATTACCTGCGTTAAGCTGCAAGATATTGCTTGATTTCAGTTATCATTTTTTGAACGGTATCTTCTACTTTGTTATAAAGTTCTACCAGCTGGCGGTGATCAGGATTTTTTTCCCCTGCAAGGTATTGTATTTGTTTTACCTGCTCTATTAAGGATGCCGTTGCCCCCATAAGACCTACCGTAGAACACATGGTGTGTGCCTGTTCACTTACAAGCACATAGTTGTGGCGAAGTATCGATTGCTGCAAACTTTCCAGCTCAGTGGGTATTAACGCTACCGCACGTGAAAGCATTGTAGCTGTAAGTTCTTTATTAGCACCTGTTATACTGTAAATTTGTTTTAAACTTATAACCGACATGTCTGTTTTAGGTGATACATTTAAGTTGAGATATTTATTAAGAATTTGCAGTAATTCTTTTTCTTCAATTGGTTTGCCCAAATAATCATTCATACCGGCCTGCTCACACATTTTTTTCTCTGACGGTTGACTAAATGCAGTACATGCAATTACAGGCACATCCAGTACCAGTTCAGTTCTTATTTTATGGGTAGCATCTATACCGTTTAAATCGGGCATCTGCACATCCATCAAAACGAGGTCAAACTTTTTGTGTTGCAACAACTGCAATGCTTCTATACCATTAGCAGCCGATGTAACATTACAATCATATTCTTTGAGCATTAATTCAAGGAGTTCACGGTTGAGTTCATGATCATCAACAACCAAAATTCGTTTTGAAACAGACTTCAATAAGCTGCGTACAGGAGCAAGATTATCAGTTTCCTTTTCATTTACTTCTACTTTCTCAAATGGTAAAACAAATTTGAAAGCAGTACCTGTACCGGGCACACTGCTCACTGTAATGGTTCCACCCTGCAGGTCAATCAACTGTTTTACTATTGGCAAACCCAGTCCGGTACCGGAGTATTTTTTTGAGTAGCTATTTTCCACCTGGTAAAAGCGTTCAAATACATGTTTCAGGTTTTGCTGATCAATACCGATTCCTGTATCTGTTACAATAAACTCAAGCCAGTATTGCCGGGCCAGCTGTTGCTGCAGCATTACCTCAATTTTAACTGTTCCTTTTTCAGTAAACTTTACAGCATTACCTGTAAGGTTGATGAGTATTTGCTTAAGTTTCTTTTCATCGCCGGTAAAGGATGCAGGCAGCGACTGATCCTTTAAAATTACAAGTGATAAACCTTTTGCTTCGGCTCTGTTACTCATGATATTTTTAAGATTACTGAGCACATCGTCCAATTGAAAGGTATCGTTGGAGATATGCAGGTAACCCGATTCCAGTTTTGAATAATCAAGCACATCGTTTACAACATCCAGCAAAAGAGTTCCACTGGAGTTAACTGCCTGAATCCACTTTTCTGTTTCCGGCTGATGTGACTTTTTTAATAAGAGATTGGTGTAACCCAATATGGAATTCAATGGAGTTCGCAATTCATGTGTGATGTTACTCATAAACTGATCCTTCACTCTTGTGGCATGCTGCATTTTTTGTACAGCCTCATGTAAATGCTTATTAAGTACAGATATGCGTACTGTTTGATACAATAGCACAAATGCTATCAACAGCATGAATATCAATGATATTAAATTCCACTTATTATCTGTTTTCAAAGTTAGCTCCTCATCTGCAATCAGATTTTTACTGAGCTGTTCAATACGTTTGTTGAGTACCGATGTAAGCTCGGCTTCACTGTATGCATAGTCAGCAATAGTGAGAACATCCTCACTGCTGTTTAACAGAAGCAGTGCTGCACTCTTTCCCTTTTCTCTAAATGCGGTTAATACTTTGAGTTGAAAATCTGTCCTGTTTCTAAGTTTATGTACAAAAAGATTTACAAGATATTTTGGTACGAACAGGGAAGCATCTTTACGAACTATTGCGGCATGTTCCTGTAAAAAATCCATTTGTGCCTCCAGCTGTTTGAGCTGTTCTTCATTTCCCGTGAGGAGATAGTTACTCAAATCCTTATCAATTTGGGAAAGTGTGAAAGTAGTTTTATCAATAATATGTTTATACTGCTCATGTTTTACAACAAAAGCACTTACTTCGTTATGTGCTTTAACTGAACGATTGACTTTGGTTTCAATAAAATAGTTGAAAATGATACCACCAAATAATACAAACACAATCAACAGGCGCAGCAATGCAGCATGGCTTATGTTGTAAACGCTGGCTTTTAAATACTGGATTATTTTTTTCAAGGATATAGATTAAAGGAAGACGTTATTAAAGTACTGAATCAAACGTGGATTTGAAACTTTTTTAATGCCCATGCCAGCTTTTCCATTGAAAAAAGTAGAATACATGGAGGTGCTGTAAGTGTTTTACTTTACCATACGCCAGCACCATCGCATGAGCTTACCTTCAAAATCAAAAGGTGTGGTAGCCTTGGTTATGTCTTTTATGACAGACGCATAAACAGCATTATGCTGCAATTCAAATTTTCTCGCATTGGTACTGAAATACAATACGCCATTGTGCCTGAGTGCACGCATTACCTTGTTAATCAACTCAACATGATCTTTTTGAATATCAAGTATCCCTTGCATTTTTTTACTGTTGCTGAATGTGGGCGGGTCCATCACTACTAAATCAAATGTATTGGGAGTAAGGGTATCAAGATATTGCTTTACATCTGCAGTTATGAATTTGTATTTTTTTGTGTTAACAAAAAAATTTGCTTCAAAGTTTCGTTTGGCCCATTCTATGTAAGTATTTGAAAGGTCAACGGTTACTACCTCTGCAGCTCCTGCAGCTGCAGCATACACACTAAACGAACCTGTATAAGCAAAAAGATTCAGTACTTTTTTTCCTGCTGCTTCCTCCATTACCATCTTTCGTGTAATACGATGATCTAAAAACAAGCCTGTATCCAGATAATCTGACAGATTTACCAGAAACTTCAATCCATTTTCTTCTACTTCAAAATACACTTTTTCCTCAGCTGTTTTTTGATACTGGCTCAATCTGTCTTCTTTACGTTTACGTTCCTTGGTGTAAATATTGCCTTCGGGTATTTGCAGCACCTCAGCAATTACCTGAACGGTACCACGCATCCATTCTTCATGCTGCTCATCGGTTAAATGATGATTGGCTCTGTACTCGCTCAAACATACATTGTTGTTATACAAATCAATCATTACGGGAAATTCCGGCAGGTCTTTATCATAAAGTCTGTAACAGGTTATATTCATACGTTTGGCCTGCCGGTTTCTGTGTTTATACACTTTTGCCAGCCGGTTATAAAACATCTGTAATTTTTCTGAAAGCATGTATACTGATTAAAAAGCTAATAAACTACATCCTCTTACATCGCTGTTATCCATACGGCCAAGAACCTTAAAACTTCCATCTTCAAAAACTTCGCCCACATCATCTGTAGCAATAAAACTGCAACTGTGAATATTGGCAAGATCAATAATATTGAGTGCACCCCTGCCCTGTTCGCTTAAAAGCATGGGATCATCTTCATCACGTATCATTATTTTCATCCAGGGCGGGCATTTAAATATTCCGCCGCCATGAGAATAAGCCTGGCTTAATAACTCTGTCATTCCATACTCTGAGTGTATTGTATTAACCTGAAAGCTTTTCATGAGTATATCGTGTACCTGCTCACGCATCAGTTCTTTTCTTCTGCCTTTCATTCCTCCTGTTTCCATAACCACTGTATGTTTTAAGGATACAGGAAACTGTTCGGCAAAATCCAGTAAAGCATAGGTAACACCAATGAGTAAAGTTTTTTGCTGTTGCTGTTCAAGCAACTGAATTGTACGCTTTAATTCGCTTGTATTATTTAAGTAAAAACCGTTATAACTGTGTGCGCTTGCTTCAATCAGTTCTTTTACCATAAAAACAAGAGAGGAGCCTGTACGTTCAAGATAAGAGGGAAGTAACCCCACAATACACCATTCCTGAGGTTTACCGTAAAATAATTCAAAAGTTTTAGTAAAACTTTTACGATAAACATCAAGATGTTTTACCATATGCCTGCTTTGCATCATTTTAGTAGTGCCACTGCTTTCAAAAATTACTTCAGGTTGAAATTCTCCGCAAATAACTTTGTGTGTCTTAAAAAAAGAGATGGGCAAAAAAGGAATTACAGCAGCAGCATTTACAGCCTTCGGAATTATCTTTAAATTGTCACAAAACAAACGGTACAATGGATTTTGTGCATATTGGTACTGAAACATCCGGAGGGCAGTATCCCAAAAAGTGGAGTTATTTGTCTGAAAAACTTTGTTAACAAAATGACCGTTCAATGCTTTTAACTGGTTTGATTACGTAAATTTGATAAAGAAACAATTCTGATGAAAGCAAAATTATTATATCTTATTCTTACTTCCTTCATTTTAGGTGCATGTAAAAAAGAAAAGGCCGAAACCAAGCCAAACTTAAGAATAGTGAAGGTAGAACGCCAGGAAGTGCTTTATAACGGTGCACAGGGTATATTACTTGATATTGATTTAGAAGTTGTGGATAAAGAAGGAGATGTGCGGGATAGTATTTTTATTCTTAAAAGAGATGATACAAGAATAGGTTGTTCGGGAAACAACAGAACACTTTTTTATAACATCCCATTATATCCTGAAGAGCAGCGGGAAAAAATTGTTTTCCGGATAAAATTCTCTACACTGCAGATACCGGACTATGTAGAACTAAGCGGCTCCGCCTGCCCCAGACGTGATACTTCTGTTTTTAACATATGGGTAAAAGATAAGGCCGGAAACAGAAGCGATACCGTAACTACGGAACGCATAGCCCTTTAATTAAAGACATGCTGGTAAAAGCCATACCTAAATTCTTTTTTTATCATCATTTTTTCATGGCTGTATGCACGGTTATGTTATGCCTTCAAACTTACTGGATGCTTGATGCGCCTGTGAGCAACAGCACCTCCTTTCTTGCATTTTTATTTACGGCCACACTCTTCAGCTACAACATACATTTTTTTCTTGCAGCTAAAAAAAACACCGGCAGCAATCAACTGCAATGGTTTAAAGAATACGAAGTATTTACAATTATCCTGAATCTTGTGTCAGTAATTACAGCTTTCCTGCTGTTTCTTGAGCTTAGAGCAATAACATATTACGTATTGATTGCTGCAGCTTTAAATGCAGCTTATACAGCGCCGTTATTATTCAAATCATCGCTGAAACTGCCATTACCGTTTACGTTTGTAAAAAGCTATTTCATAGGATTTACATGGGCTTTTGCCACTGTTTTACTTCCGCTTGTGTATTTGCAGAAGGAAGCAAGCCCTGGTGAGCTTTGCATTTTTATACACCGCTTTCTGCTGGTTTCATCAGCAACACTCCTTTTTGATTACAGAGATAAGCAAAGCGATCAAAAAATGGGTGTGCATACCCCTGCAAACACCATGACTGAAAAACAATACCGGTATTTCTTTTTGATAAACCTGTTTATAATGAGCTGCTCTGTATTTTCAATAATCCTTCTATATCATTCAGTGTTTCAAGTGTTGCAGTTCTTACCCTGTTTGTACCTGTGGTGGCTTTATACGCAATCGAAAAAAAGAACGGATGATATCTTCTTTTTATCCTATGTGGATGGAGCTTTGTTTCTTTCAGCCCTGCTGAGTATTTTCCTGCTGATTTAATTACATTTGCCTAAACAGCAGCTATGGCCAAAGTAAAAACCACAAAGAAAAAATCACTACTTACTACTGAATCACTTGAGTTTTTAAAACATTATCATAACACACACTCGCCTGTGGGCTTTGAAACCAGCGGACAAAAAGTGTGGCTGGAATATATTAAGCCTTACATTCAAACTTCCTTTACAGACCCCTATGGCACAGCGGTTGGAGTTATTAATCCTGAGCATCCGTTTAAAGTAGTAATTGAAGCACATGCTGATGAAATTAGCTGGTTTGTTAATTATATTTCACCGGAAGGTTTAATTTACCTCAAACGCAATGGCGGAGTGGATCATCAGATTGCACCAGCTAAACGTGTACTTATACATGGAAAGAAGGGAATTGTAAAAGCTGTTTTTGGATGGCCTGCAATACACACACGCCTGAGTAACCCTGAAGCTAAAGAGCCTTCACCAAAAGTTGAAAACCTTTGGCTCGACTGTGGTGCAAGAAACAAAAAAGAAGTAGATGAACTGGGTATTAAAGTGGGTTGTGTAGTAACCTATGAAGAAGGTTTTGATGAACTGGCGCATGATTATTATATAGCCCGTGCATTTGATAACCGCATTGGTGGATTTATGATTGCAGAAGTAGCAAGGTTGCTCTATGAAAATAAAAAGAAACTTCCTTTTGGTTTATACATTGTAAATGCAGTGCAGGAAGAAATTGGATTGCGTGGTGCCGAAATGATTGCACGCCGTATAAAACCCGATATTGCCATTGTAACGGATGTAACACATGATACCACTACACCAATGATTAGTAAAATAATTGAAGGTGAAATTGCATGCAGCAAAGGACCATCACTTGCAACAGCCCCCGCCATACATAATAAACTTCTGGATTTTGTAACAGACATAGCAGACAAGAAAAAAATTCCTGTGCAATGGCGTTCTCTCAGCAGAAGTACAGGCACTGATACTGATTCCTTTGCCTATGCCAATGATGGATGCCCCAGTGTGTTAATCAGTATTCCGTTACGGTATATGCACACAACAGTAGAAATGCTGCATAAGAGTGATATTGAAAATACTATTTTGCTCATTTATGAAACCCTGCTGGCGCTTACTCCTAAAACCAATCTCAGGTATTTATGACCCATTTACTTTACTTAGACCCGGGGAGCGGAAGCTATTTTTTGCAGGTAATAATTGCGGCTGCAATTGGAGCACTTTTTTACTTTAAAACGGGCTGGAACTGGATTAAAAGTTTTTTTGTAAAGCAACCACCTGAAGATTCCAAGAAAAACAATAATGAACAGCCTTAAACCACACCCTGCTTCATTTCGTGATCCCGCAGGTTTCGTTTATAAAAAAGACGAAAGTATTTACAGGTTTGTATCCAATAAGTATAAAGAAGAGTTTACTTCTTTTATTACTACCGGACTGTACAAAGAACTCGTAGCCGAGGGCTTTATTATACCATTTGAGCAAATAGCCGAAAATCATTTTAATGATAAAGAATGGTTTACTACACTTAAACCAAATTACATTCCTTTCATAAGTTATGCATCGGAATGGTGCTTTGATCAACTTAAAGATGCTGCATTACTTACATTAAAGTTGAGCAGGAGAGCATTATACAAAGGAATGATTTTAAAAGATGCCACTCATCTTAACATACAGTTTCTACACGGTGCGCCTGTTCATATTGATTCCCTGTCATTTGAACGCTATCATGAAGGAGAAAGCTGGGCAGCATACCGTCAGTTTTGCGAATGCTTTTTAAACCCATTACTGCTTGCGGTATACCACAATATGGAAGTGCATAAACTTTTAACAGCTTATAAAGAAGGAGTACCTGCATCTATTACTTCGGGATTACTGCCGTTCAAAACAAAATTAAAACCGTCAATTCTGCTGCATGTACATCTGCAGGCAAAATTGGGAGGGAAAACGAATTCACACGAAACAAAAAAAAGAAAACTTACTTCAAAAGATCTGCTGCACATCATTCAGCACCTTGAAAGTTGCATCCAGGCTCTCAACATAAAAAAAACCAAAAGTACATGGAACAACTATTATGATGAAACAATTTTAAGTACAAACTATCTTACAGCTAAACGAGAAATAGTTACATCCTGGTTAACAACAATTCATTATTCCACAGCAGTTGACTTAGGAGCAAACAAAGGTGAATTTTCAGAATTATTGAATAAAAATGCTTCAGTGATTGCTACAGACTTTGACAGTAACTGTATCCAGTCTTTATATGGCTCACTTAAAAATAACAGTATCACTAATATTCTGCCTCTTGTTATAGATATTACGCAACCCACTCCAGCTACAGGATGGAACAATGAAGAACAGCAATCATTTGTCAGCAGATCACAGTATGACCTTGGTTTAGCGCTCGCATTAATTCATCATCTTGCCATTGGAAAAAATATTTCACTGATTCAAATTGCCCAGCTTTTCAGCAACATTTGTTCAAAACTCATCATTGAGTTTATACCAAAAGATGACCCCAAAGTAGCGGATATGCTGCAAAACCGTAAAGACATTTTTGAAAAATATGCTATTGGTGAATTTGAAAATGCATTCACTACTTACTTCAATGTGATAAAAAAAGAAGGGATACCGCATTCCAACAGAACATTGTATCTGATGGAGAAAAAATAAACGTTTACATAAGCCATAGATATTAAACTGCCTTAATGTTCTTACGAATCAGTATTTTAGATGCAGAAAAAACGATTACGCACAACGCATTCAGCATTTTCAACAAGTGAATAAACTGTGATAACCAAATTAAAAAACAGCTTTCGTACAAAGGCCTTCTTTATTTTACTGTTGCCGCTTTTCTTCATCTACAGCGGTTATAATGAGCTATTTGGGTTTTTGACAATTGACTTTGTTCTTGTAAACTTCTTCGTTATTTGTACAGGAATTGCTTTCATTTTTGCAATTGCCTGTTTTTTTATCAGAAGATTCAGACAATGCTTTCTTTTCACTTTTTTTCTGAGTGCCTATCTTTTACTCTTTGGCTTTATTCACGATAGTTTAAAAAATGCTTTGCCTGCAGGAAACTTTTTTTCCTCATTTACTTTTTTAATTCCTTTTACAATAGCTACTGCTGTTCTGCTCCTGTTTTACTTTAAACGCAACAACTCAAATCCGTTTAAGGACCTGTTTTTGTATCTTAATCTTTTAATGATTACACTTATACTTAGCGAAATACCAAACAGCATCAGGCGTTACCGTTTGGATCAAAGTGTACACAATCTTATAGACTTCCGTTTTACAGCTGCTTCAACATACAGGTCAGCCAACTTGCCCGACAGTTCTAAACCGGATATCTATTTCCTGCTTTTTGACGGAATGGCCTCTACTAAAAGTCTAATGACTTCATTTGGTAAAGACAATAGTCAGCTTGACTCATTTCTTAATGAACAGGGTTTTTACGTTGCCCGCAATGCTACCTGTAATTATAACTGGACAATCCATTCATTAAGTACCACCATGAATATGGACTACCTTCCTGATTTTATTGCGCCTGTTATGAACGACCCCAAAGCATATTACTGGGGAACAAACTCTATTCTTAATAACTCACTAACAACCATATTAAAAAGAGAAGGATACAACGTATTTCAGTATCAACCCATTTCAATAAACAATAAAGACTGGCCGGTTGAAGTATTCTTTGAAGCACTCAAAAAACAGCATTTTTATTTTAAAACCTTACCCGGAAGAATTTACAGAGATATTTTCTGGAATTATACACTTATCAACAACAACTATATTAAAGAAATTCAGGTTTCTGTGCAAAATAAACGTTATCAGCGTCATAAAAAATTAGTGGAAACTGCATATGACCTTGTGAAAAAAAGTTGCGCCACATCCGGCAAACCCAAACTTGTTTACGGTCATTTCATGATTCCGCATGACCCTTACGTTTTTACAAAAACAGGAAAAGTAAAAACCATTACACTGGAAAATCTGAGCAAAAAAGAATCTGAGCCTGATGCTTATTTTGAACAATTACAATATGCCAATCACATGATTAAAGACCTTGTGCGGCATATAAAAAGAAACAATAAAAGAAATACAGTTATTGTTGTAGCCGGCGATCATGGTTTCAGGGATTTCAAAAAATCAACCTGGCAAAACAGTTTCAGCAACTTAAACGCCTTTTATTTTCCTGATAAAAACTATACAGGATTGTACGACTCTATCTCATCCGTTAATACATTCAGGGTAGTTATTAATACCTTTCTTCAGGCAAACCTGCCGTTGCTGAAGGACTCAACTATCGTGGTATCAGGCAAGAACAACATTATTATTTCATCAAAGCTGCAATAGCCAACTCATATCCTTTCATTCCCAATCCTACAATACTTCCTTTGGCTTTTGCTGTTACGTGTGAAATTTTTCTGAAATCTTCCCTTGCATGTACATTGGAAATATGTACTTCTACTACAGGCGCTTTAATGGCTGCGATACAATCTCCTAATGCAACAGAAGTGTGTGTGTAACCACCGGGATTTAACACAATGCCATCAAATTCAAATCCTACACGCTGCAATTCATTTATAAGTTCGCCTTCCACATTGCTTTGATAATAATGAAAAGAAACGGAAGGAAATTTTGTTTGTAATGTTTCAAAGTATGCTTCAAAAGATTCAGTTCCGTAAACCTCCGGTTCACGTTTGCCGAGTAAATTCAAATTAGGCCCATTAATAATTGCAATCTTCATGACCCGAATATAATTCAAAAAAATAAAGCCCCGCAAACTGCAGGGCTTTGTATTTAGTTTTGATGCGCTTTAATCAGCCTGATAAAATCGTCAAACAAATAACGACTGTCGTGTGGGCCTGGTGTGCTCTCCGGGTGATGTTGTACTGAAAATGCCGGACGATCTTTTAACCGGATACCTTCAATCGAATCATCATTCAGGTTGATGTGTGTTATCTCCACATTCTCAGCTTTACGTACTGCTTCCGGGTCAACACTAAATCCGTGGTTCTGTGTAGTAATTTCACACAAACCTGTCATTACATTTTTCACAGGATGATTGAGGCCTCTGTGACCATGATGCATTTTAAATGTTGGAATACCATTGGCCAATGCAAGTAATTGATGTCCCAGACAAATGCCGAAGGTCGGTTTCTTTTCATTTAAAATTTCTTTTACCGTTTCAATAGCATAGTCCATACTTGCTGGGTCGCCGGGACCATTGCTGATGAAATAGCCATGCGGATTAAATTGCTTCAGCTCTTCTGCTTTCGTCTTGGCAGGATATACTTTGAGATAAGCACCTCTGTCAACCATACACTGCAATATATTGAGCTTGGTACCAAAGTCCATTACCGCAATACGTACATCACTGTTTTCATTACCCATGGTGTAGGCTTCTTTTGTACTTATCGTGCTTGCAAGTTCCAACCCTTCCATAGAAGGAGTTTTGGCTAACTCTGCTTTTAATTTTTCTTCATCCAGTATTTCGCTGGAGATGATGCAGTTCATTGCACCTTTTGTACGTATATGTGCTACCAAAGCTCTTGTGTCAACATCTTCAATAGCTACGATATTCTGCTTTTCCAAATACGTTTGCAAACTATCATCAGCAATATACCTGGAGAAACGGTCTTCCAGATTGCGGCCAATCAATCCTTTAATTTTTACACTGCCGCTTTCCACATCTTTTTCAAATGTGCCATAGTTACCGGTGTGTACATTGTTCATGATAATGATTTGACCGGTATAGCTGGGGTCTGTAAACACTTCCTGGTAACCGGTCATACCGGTGTTAAAACAAATTTCACCGGAGGCGGTACCGATTTTTCCAAAGGCTTTTCCGTAAAAAACATTTCCATCTTCCAGCATAAGTACCGCCGGATGATGCGATGTGGGCATGTGATAAATGGGTTGGCTCATAATTGGATGCAAAATAAAAGAGGCAGAACTAAATGCCCCGCCTCTTGGTATGAAATTTTATTAACATCTGATTTACTCAGCTGCTTTTGTTTCTTCAGTGGCAGGAGCATCGTCAGCTTTTGCTTCAACTGTTTCAGTTTTAGCAGCAGCTTTTTTGCTACCGGCACGACGTGTTTTCTTAGCAGGAGCAGCAGCTTCACCTTTACCTTTTCCGTAGATGTCGTTGAAATCTACCAGCTCAATCATGGCTTTTTCTGCATTATCACCCACACGAATACCCAGCTTGATGATACGTGTGTAACCACCGGGGCGGCTTGCTATTTTCTCTGCAACGGTGCTGAACAATTCTGTAACAGCAGCCTTATCCTGCAGGTAGCTGAACACGATACGACGGCTGTGTGTAGTATTGCTTTTTGATTTGGTAATGATGGGCTCAATCCAGGTACGTAATGCTTTAGCCTTGGTTAAAGTAGTTACAATACGCTTGTGTGTAATGAGCTCAATCGCTAAGTTGCTCAGCAACGCTTTACGATGTGAAGCGGTGCGGCTCAGGTTTTTAATTTTGTCTCCGTGACGCATGACGTTTTTAATTTGATGATTTGCGAATGTGATGATGTGCTAATGAAAGCACGCATACATTTCAAACCTGTTTATAAATAGGCTGTACCGTGTCAGGAATTACAGCCTGTTGCTAAATTAAGAAACTGTTTCCTTTCAATTCCTCCCCTTGGGGGAGGTTAGGAGGGGCTTTAGTCGATGTTATCCAATCCCATCTTTGCTAAATCCATTCCAAAGTGCAGACCTCTTTCGCCCAGCACCTGCTCAATTTCAGCCAATGATTTTTGACCAAAGTTGCGGAACTTCATCAGGTCTTCCTGTTCGTATTGTACCAGTTCACTCAATGAGTTGATCTTGGCAGCTTTTAAACAGTTGAAGGCACGTACGGAAAGATCCAGATCTTCCAGAGGCGTCTTCAATACCTTGCGCAATTGCAGCATTTGCTCATCTACCACATCTTCTTTCTTCTCCTCTTTGTTATCAAACGTGATATTTTCATCCGTGATAATCATGAGGTGCTGAATCAAGATACGGCTTGCCTGCTTTACTGCTTCTTCAGGGTGAATAGTGCCATCAGTGCTTACTTCCATTACCAGTTTTTCAAAATCTGTACGTTGCTCCACACGAGTGTTCTCGATGGCGTACTTTACATTTTTGATAGGTGTGAAAATAGCATCTGTAGCAATGTATCCAAATGGAGCTTCTTTAGGTTTGTTCTCTTCTGCAGGAACATAACCACGGCCCTTTACAATATTGATTTCGATATCCAGTTTAGCACTGGGATCCATAGTACAAATCAAAAGCTCGGGGTTCATCACCTCAAAACTTTGAGTTGCTTCACCAATAGTAGCAGCAGTAAACTCAGTTTTGTTTTTCAAACTCAAAGTAATTTTCTCATGACTTACATCATGGTCTACTTTCTTTTTGAAACGAACCTGTTTCAGGTTTAAGATAATTTCCACAACGTCTTCGCTGATGCCTTTGATAGTTGCAAACTCATGATCTGCACCTTCAATTTTAATACCGGCAATAGCATAACCTTCCAATGAACTTAATAATACACGGCGAAGTGCATTACCTATAGTTACACCGAAACCGGGTTCCAGCGGACGGAACTCAAATTGAGCTTCAAAATCACTTGCTTTCTGAAGAACAATTTTGTCGGGTTTTACGAAATTCAAAATGGCCATATTGAATTGTTGTTTTATTGTGCCCCTATCCCCTAAAGGGGGACAAGAACGGTTCTAAATAACGTTTGAATTTTATACTGCTTAATATCTCCCCTTTAGGGATGGGGATTATTACTTACTGTACAATTCTACTACCAGCTGTTCCTTAATGTTTTCAGGAATGCTTTCACGCTCAGGATATGCAATGAACGTACCTTTCATTTCAGTTTCGTTCCAGTCAAGCCAGTTGAACTTGGGATTCTTTCCTTTGATCATGCTGGTAACACTTGCATTATCTCTGCTCTTATCTTTCAGTTCCACCACATCACCTGGCTTAAGGCTGTAAGAAGGAACATTCACAATTACACCATTTACCATAATGTGCTTGTGGCTCACGAGCTGGCGTGCTGCAGGGCGGCTTGGAGCAATACCCATGCGGAATACTGCATTATCCAAACGAGCTTCCAAAAGACGCATCAGGTTTTCACCCGTTACACCCTTAATACGGGCAGCTTCTTCAAATGTTTTGCGGAATTGCTTCTCTAATACACCATAAGTGTATTTAGCCTTTTGTTTTTCACGGAGCTGTAATGCAAACTCACCTAATGTTTTACGTTTGCGTGCAGCGCCATGTTGACCGGGAGGGTTGCTGTTTTTACCCAACCACTTGCCATTGCCCAGAATGGGCTCACCGAAAATGCGGGAAATCTTGGTCTTGGGACCAGTGTAACGTGCCATAGTTTTTATTCATTTACGCTTTTTTGAACCGGTTCCGTCATCAGTAAAAGCGTTAAAAATTAATGAGGAACCCTTTGTTAAAATGAACCTTGGCGATTCAATATGTTGAAGTATGATGTACGAAGTACAAAGTACTTAATTCGTACCTCGTACTTCGTATTTCGTACTTATGTTATACTCTACGTTTCTTGGGAGGACGGCAACCATTGTGGGGCAGAGGCGTAACGTCTTTAATGCTTGTTACTTCAATACCACTTTGTGCCAGTGCACGGATAGCGCTCTCACGACCACTGCCGGGACCCTGTACATAAACATCCACACGCTTCAAACCTGCATCCAAAGCTGTTTTGGCAGCTTCAGCAGATGCCACCTGTGCAGCATAAGGTGTATTTTTCTTGGAACCTTTAAAGCCCATTTTACCAGCACTGCTCCAGGAAATAACCTGACCTTGCTTGTTTGTTAAGCTGATAATGATGTTGTTGAAACTTGCTGTGATGTGTGCATCACCTGCTGCATCAACTTTTACCACTCTTTTTTTTGCAGCGGCTTTTGCGCTGGTTTGTTGTTGTGCTTTTGCCATTTTTAAATAACTGAGGTAATCGTTTAAAAATTATCCGGCTGTTTTAAGCCGAACCGGATGCTCACTCCATCTGCACCAAAATATCTGTGAGTAAATCCGAAAGAACCGGTGCATATAAAAAGCTAAAAGCTGATGGCAAGTAACCAACAGCTTTTGCAGATTATTTCTTAGCTGCTTTCTTCTTACCTGCAACCGTTTTACGTTTTCCTTTACGT
>CAYPBV010000013.1:38272-42657 GCA_964409025.1 uncultured Chitinophagaceae bacterium
TTATTTCTTAGCTGCTTTCTTCTTACCTGCAACCGTTTTACGTTTTCCTTTACGTGTACGGCTGTTGGTTTTTGTACGCTGGCCACGAACCGGTAATCCTTTACGGTGACGCAGACCACGGTAACAAGCGATGTCCAACAAACGCTTGATGCTCATCTGCACTTCACTACGCAACTGACCCTCTACCTTGAACTCATTGGTAATGATGTTACGGATGGCATTCAGCTCATCATCGTTCCAAGTATTTACTTTCTTGTTTACATCAATTCCTGCTTTTTCCAAAATGTACTTAGCAGTAGAGGGACCAATACCATAGATATAGGTGAGTCCTATTTCTCCTCTTTTGTTCTTTGGTAAATCAACACCGGCAATACGAGCCATAATTGTTTATTTCTTTTTTTACTAAATGCTTTGTTGTTTCAAATTCCAAGAACCAAATAACAAGTTCCAAATTGGTTCTTGAATTTTGGATTTTGGTTCTCTTTTTATCCCTGACGCTGCTTAAAGCGTGGGTTCTTTTTGTTAATTACATACAGCTTACCTTTTCTGCGAACAATTTTGCAGTCGGTGCTACGCTTTTTGATGGATGCTCTAACTTTCATGTTCTTTACGCTTTAAGCTGCAAGCTGTAAGCCGCAAGCTGTTTTACATTTATTTATATCTGAAAATAATTCTGCCTCTGCTCAAATCGTAAGGGCTCATTTCAACTCCTACTTTATCACCCGGTAGGATCCGGATGTAATTCATCCGCATTTTTCCGGAAATAGTAGCCAAAATTTCATGACCGTTTTCAAGCTGTACCCTGAACATAGCATTGCTCAGTGCCTCTAAAATCTTACCATCCTGCTTAATTACGTCTTGTTTAGCCATACTTTTTGGGGTCGCAAAGATAGGAGGAAAATGGAAAAGTTGAAGAAAAAAATCCCCCTGAAGTAGATTTTTTTTAGCAAAAATCTCTTCAGAGGGCAAATATCTGTGGAAAACTGTTATATAACGGCCTCTGTGAGGTGCACTTTGGTCATATCAAGATAGTAATTCTGGAGTTTGTGCACGGGAATATGAGTATCTACATGGCGGCGGTCTTCACGGTACCAAAAATCCAGATGGCTGAAATCATCCGCTTTATTTATATGTACCCTGAATGCACCTTTCATGTACTTAACGCCCCCGCCATCTTCATCCACACGAACAAATTTGAGCAGTTTCATGGCAGCATCGCTTAAAGGAATGGGATGAAGCGCTTCGCCTCCGTACCAGAAATCACTTTCGCCATTAGTGCGTACCTGTGCCAGTTTTTGACCGTTATTAACTTCTCTTACTTCGCCTTCCATCATGGCGCCTTCGTTGTCAACCATTACGATGTCGCCTTCTTTGAGTTCTGAAATTTTAATCATACAGCAATTGGTTTTGTTGACTCTAATTTAAATCATTTTTCCATTTGAATTTACCTTTATAAAAAATAGAGTATGAACCTCAAGCCGGGATTGTTCATTAAAAGCACTGCGTTACTTGCTGATTCGTACTTTGCAGATGCGGTGATTCTTCTTGCTGAGTATAATGAACAAGGTGCCTTAGGCTTTGTCATCAATCGCTCCTTTGAACGATCGCTCAATCATTTAGAAGAATTTAAAGAGGCGCTCCCCTTCCCTATTTATGAAGGCGGGCCTGTTGACCAGGAGCACCTCTACTTTCTTCATCAGCGGCCGGATTTGATTCAAGAAGGTGTTGCTGTTGACAATGGTATGTATATGGGTGGAAATTTTAAACAGACAGTGGAAGCAATTAACAAGAGAATAATAACAACTGCTGATCTTAAATTATTCGTAGGTTATTGCGGCTGGAACACCGGCGAACTGGAAGCTGAAATTCAAGAAGGAAGCTGGACAGTGGAAGAAGGAATGCCGGAGGAAGTGTTTATGAACTGGTGAAAAAAATTTCCGCAATAAATAATCAGGGGTAGTTAGTCGACCCCTGATCGAGATGAAAATAATTGGTTATTTACTCAACCTACTCCGCCCAGCTCATTACATAACTTGTGTTTTCAATTTCCAATGCCTGCTTGGTTAACATCAAGGGACGAAAAGTATCCACCATCACCGCCAGTTCCTGTGTTTCTTTTTTACCAATACTTTTTTCAACAGCACCGGGATGCGGCCCATGCGGTATACCTGCCGGATGCAGCGTAATCATACCACGTGTTACATTTTTACGGCTCATAAAATCACCATCAACATAATAAATCACTTCATCGCTGTCAATGTTACTGTGATTGTAAGGCGCAGGAATAGCATTGGGATGATAATCATACAAACGGGGTACAAAACTGCACACTACAAAGGCATTGGTTTCAAACGTTTGGTGCACGGGCGGCGGCTGATGCACACGCCCGGTGATGGGTTCAAAATCATGAATGGAAAAAATGTACGGATAACAACATCCATCCCATCCCACCACATCAAACGGATGTGTACCATAATGCAAACCATACATCATGCCTTTCTTTTTGGCACGGATGAGATAATCACCTGTTTCATCAAAAGTTTGCAAATCCTGTGGCGGACGAATATCACGTTCACAATAGGGAGAATGCTCCATCAACTGTCCGTACTTGCTCATATAGCGTTTGGGAAAACGCAGCGGCGAAAAAGATTCCACAATAAACAAACGGTTTTTATCATCCTTAAATTCAATCTGATAAATCGTGCCACGTGGTAACACAATATAATCACCGTATGAAAAAGGAAGTTGACCGTATTGTGTTTTTACCACACCACTTCCTTCGTGCACAAAAATCAGTTCATCGCCATCCGTGTTTTTATAGAAATAATCTTTGGTACCACTTGCAGGTGCTGCTAAAACAATATGACAATCATTGTTTACCAGTACGGGCACACGGCTTTCTAAAAATTCACCGCCTGGTTTAATATGAAAACCTTCAAAGCAACGGTGCTTGAGCATTTTTTCCTCAGCTATCTGTGGGCTCACATCTAACTGCGGTTCTGTTTTAATAATTTGTGTAGGCGGATGACAATGATAAAGTAATGAATAATCATCACTGAAACCTTCTGTTGAAAATAACTGTTCACTGTACAAACCACCATCAGGCTTACGGAACTGCGTATGACGTTTGTGCGGAATGTTTCCGAGTTTATAATAATGAGGCATTGTTTTAAATTGATAATTGGTGAATGGATAATTAATAATTGCAGCGTTGTACAATTATCGACTTTTACAAAGTTCTAATGATGCAAGCAGGAATACATACTTCCACTTGCGCTTATCAATCCAGTATAAAAAATTGCGGTGAAATGGCATAGTCAAAAATAAACAATTCTGCCTCATCTTTAACGGCTGTTTTTAATTAGCTTTAGTATTATTGCAACTAAAACAACCAGTATGAAAAAACGACAAAAACTCAGCATCATTCGGAAGTATTATCCTAACGCCATTACTACCATTGATTCGGTAAATAAAATGTTTGACATACTGGAACAGTACTATGATATTGACCCGTTTGAAATTATGTATGCAGACAGTATTTGCAGTGATGATGTAAACAGTATTGAATACCCGCAGCGTGCAAGTGAAATGCTGGGCCCCTTTAAAATGGGAGGGCTGGATGGTTTCCCCTTTACAGGTTTAACAGGCATGGGCGCCTTTGCCGCACATGTGCCCGATAATGGCGCTGTGTTTATTTATTATGCACCGCACATTGGCATTGACCGTGATGGCGATGTGGGTTTGATTAACCGCATCGGTCAACATAAACCCAGCGGCTGCTGCGGTGCTGCCAAAGCTGCATTGGCCAAACTTATCAACAACCAGATTACAGAAGGAAATATTACTGACCTGGACTACCAGATGAATAGCATCGAACAAATTTTCTATAAGCAAAAAGAACGCATTCTTTCTGCACCCAACCAATTAATGGAAGCAACGGAAGTGATGTACGAGGCCATAGATGAACGCATTCGTTTGTTGGCCAATCAAACAAACTATAACTGCAAATATGTAATCTTAATGGGCGCTGTATTAATAAACGGCGACCATGACATGGGATCGTTTACTTCTACCAGAAGATTTGATGTAGTGAATCTGGAAACTAAAGAAAAGAAAAGCCATATGGCTGAACTATTAAGCTGATGACAAAAATTGGTTTACTCTCAGACACACATGGTTATTTAGACGAAACCATATTCACACATTTTAAAGATTGTGACGAAGTGTGGCATGCAGGAGATTTTGGAGCTGATGTGGTTGAAAAGTTGAAAAGTTTAAAGGTTAAAAAGTTTTTAGGCGTGTACGGGAATATTGATGACAGTTCAATAAGAAATGAATTTTCTGAACAATTGGTTTTTATGTGCGAAGAGGTAAAAGTATTGATG
>CAYPBV010000014.1:0-5679 GCA_964409025.1 uncultured Chitinophagaceae bacterium
TGCCATAACTACACGCATTTTTTTAAGTGGCCCGTTTGTTATTAACGCTGCTGATACCACCGGAGTTTCTGCTTTGATCAATTCATTTGTTGCCGCCAATGGATTAACAGGCAACAACCGACCCGCCGTTTTTAGAACCACTCAGGCAGTGATGGTTGATGTACGATATGACATGGCCGGATATGTACCAAAGGCCGGTGTTATTAAAGACGGCAACAATACAGCCATTCACCTTTCCTATTTTGAGTTTGCTTCAGTTCCAAAGGTGAATTATGACACTATAAGAGCAACAGAACTACTTACCCGTTGTTTCAATTTTGCCAGCGAACCTCACGATGATGTTGTTGCTGAAACAGAAATGAGAGCTGTGCGTTCATTTATTACGAATGGTGGTAATTTTCTGGCACAATGCGAAGCCGTATTAGCTTATGAAAATAACAACCTTGGCAGGTTTCAAACAACCAATGGAATTACAAAAGTAAATGCTAACATCAGCGCCACATCTGTTGCTTACCCAAATGCAGATCTTTCTTTCAGCCAGTTTCAGGGTGAGTTCAGCATTTCACAGGGAGGCAGCGTCCGTAACTGGCAGTTAGCAACTCTTAGTTTTAATGCAAATAATACACATGCACATGCAACTAATAACAATCTTTCAAGAACGCCCATTGGTGCCAGTGTTTCAAAACTTACCGGTGCAGATAAAGGAGGCGGATTGGTTTTTTATTTAGGGGGTCATGAGTTTAATAGTTTAACAGGAATGTCTTCCATTAACGGAATCCGTATGTATTTAAACGCATTTCTTACGCCTGCTTCACTAAACAATAACTGCGCACCCGGGGCTATCTTGCTCAGTGTGCTTTCATTTCGTCCTGCGTTTTTTGATGTGGCGGAACGTAATGGAAAAGCGCATTTAAATTGGGGCGTATCAAATGAAATAAATCTTTCTGCAGTTATAGTTGAAAAGAGTATGAATTCAGTAAATTTTGAATCAGTGAAACAAATAAATGCTAATGATTTTACAGATCAAAATGGCATCAGGAGATACACTTTTGAAGAAACACTAACGGAACATCAATCCATTGTTTATTACAGGATTAAATTTGTTGATTTTACAGGGGCACATTATTATTCAGAGGTCAAAAACCTGAGATATGGACAATTCAGGTCAGGTGCGAAATTGAAATTATATCCAAACCCATTTGTTAAGCATGTAACGATACAACTGCCCAGTGCCAGAAGTTATGATGAGACAGTTTTACAAGTTGCTGATTTGTTGGGAAAAGTAATACTTCAATCAAAAGTAGCGGCCGGTCAAACTTTATTATCCTTAGATTTGAGTCAAATAACAGCGGGTACTTATTTTTTAAAAGTAATAAATAAGGAAATTGTATACAGCCAACAAATCATAAAAAACTAAAGAATCTTTAATTCAAAGATTTATGATATAGTTCATTTGACCCTTATTTTTCGCCGCGGCTCTCTATAAAAAAATCCTGCATGAATGCAGGATTTTGAATCTATAAATTTTATTGCTTTTTAAGCTTCTGCAAAACTGCTCACGGGCTCACAGGTACAAATGAGGTTTCTGTCGCCATGTGTATTATTAACACGTGCTACACTGGGCCAGAATTTATTATGCGTTACGTAGTATAACGGATAAGCAGCCTGCTGGCGTGTATATGCATGATTCCATTCATCTGCAGTAATAACGAATTGTGTATGTGGTGCGTGTTTTAACGGATTGTCAGCTTTATCTGCAATGCCGTCTTCAATCGCTTTTATTTCTGCACGAATGTTTAGCAGCGCATCACAAAAACGGTCTAATTCACCTTTGTCTTCGCTTTCAGTTGGTTCTATCATGATGGTACCGGGCACAGGAAAACTCATAGTAGGGGCGTGGAAGCCATAGTCAATTAAACGTTTGGCTACATCTTCGGCTTCAATACCTGCTGTATTTTTAAACGGACGTAAATCCACAATAAACTCATGCGCACATGTGCCATTTGAACCGGTATAAAGTATGTCAAAATCTTTTTCCAAACGTGCTTTCATATAATTGGCATTGAGGATGGCGTATTCGGTTGCTTTCTTTACACCGGATGCACCCAGCATGCGAATGTATGCATAAGAGATAAGTAAAATGGAAGCACTGCCATAAGGAGCTGCACTTACTGCGCCACTTGTATTATACCCAATATGACCCGGCAGGTGTTTTGCCAGATGCGCTTTTACACATATAGGACCCATACCCGGGCCACCACCACCATGTGGAATCGCAAATGTTTTATGCAGATTTAAATGACATACATCAGCACCAATTAATCCCGGACTTGTTAAGCCCACCTGTGCGTTCATATTGGCACCATCCATGTACACCTGCCCGCCATGCTGGTGAACGATATCACAAATTTCTTTTACTGTTTCTTCAAAAATGCCGTAGGTACTTGGATAGGTAATCATAGTACCGGCAAGATTGGCACTGTATTGTTCTGCTTTGGCTTTAAAATCAGCCACATCAATATAGCCGTTGTCTAAAGCTTTTACTACCACTACTTTCATACCCGCCATTACAGCACTTGCAGGATTAGTGCCATGAGCAGAAATGGGGATTAAACATACGTTGCGATGTGCATCGCCATTTGCAAGATGATAATTACGAATGGTGAGCAAACCTGCAAATTCTCCCTGTGCTCCGCTGTTTGGCTGCATGCTGCAGGCATCAAAACCAGTGATAACGTTCAGATAATTTTCAAGGTTGTTAATCATTTCAAGATAACCCTGCGTTTGATTTGCGGGTGCAAAGGGATGAAACTTACTCCATTCTGCCCAGCTTAAAGGCATCATTTCAGTAGCCGCATTCAGCTTCATGGTACAACTGCCAAGTGAAATCATCGAAGTATTGAGCGATAAGTCTTTATTTTCCAGTTGCTTTATATAGCGCATCATCCGGCTTTCACTGTGATGGGTATTAAAGTTAGGATGCATTAAATAGCTGCTGGTACGAATTAATGCGGCTGGAATATGCTGCAGGCCAGCTTCTTCATCAATACTGAAGGAAACTGCATTTACATCATTTTCAAAACAATTTATGAGGTCATACAAATCTTCTGCAGTTGTTGTTTCATCAAGTGAAATGCCAATGAATTCATTACTGATATAACGCAGGTTGATTTCATGTTGCTCTGCTTTTGCCTTAATAACTGCGGCATCTTTTACCTGAACTGTAATGGTATCAAAATAAACATCGCTCACTAATTCAAAACCTCTTTCTTTTATTGCGTCAGCCACTGTTTGTGTGAGCAATGCCACACGTGTAGCAATGTTTTTTAATCCCTGCGGTCCATGATATACTGCATACATAGCAGCCATATTGGCTAAAAGCGCCTGGGCTGTGCAAATATTACTGGTTGCTTTTTCACGCTTTATATGCTGCTCTCTTGTTTGCAAGGCCATACGCAAAGCACGGTTACCCTGTGCATCTATACTCACACCAATAATGCGGCCGGGCATTGAACGCTTAAATTCATCTTTTGCAGCAAAGAACGCAGCATGTGGTCCGCCATAACCTAGAGGTACACCAAAACGTTGTGCACTGCCAAAAGCAACATCAGCACCCAACTCACCGGGAGGTGTGAGAAGTGTGAGTGCTAATAAATCGGTAGCCATAGCAACCAATGCACCTGTAGCCTGAGCAGATCGGATAAACAAACGATAATCTTCTACTGAACCTTTGTTATTGGGATATTGTACCAGCGCACCAAAATAAGTTTGATCAATCGCTGTTGTTTTATAATTACCACACACTACTTCAATGCCGATGGGTGTACCACGGGTGATTAATAAATCTTTCGTTTGCGGAAATACTTCTTCGTCTACAAAAAACTTAGGGCGTTCAATTTTATCTGTGCGGTTGATATGGTGGAAGAGCATGTTCATTGCTTCCGCCGCTGCAGTTGCTTCATCTAATAAAGAAGCGTTGGCTATGGGTAACGCAGTTAAATCGCTCACCATAGTTTGAAAGTTGAGCAAACTTTCTAAACGTCCCTGAGATATTTCTGCCTGGTAAGGTGTGTATTGTGTATACCATCCCGGATTTTCAAAAATATTTCGAAGAATTACTGAAGGTGTTATAGTATCATAGTAACCCTGGCCGATATAATTTTTAAACAGTTTGTTTTTGGTTGAAAGTTCTTTGATATGTTTAAGAAAATCTGCTTCACTCAATGCTTCCGGAATGGCAAGTTCTTTATTTGCCCTGATGGTGGCCGGTACTGTTTTGCTGATGAGTTCTTCCAAAGAAGATGTACCAATCGTGGCCAGCATGGATTCTTCTGCACCGGTTGTACCGATATGTCTTAGTGCAAATTCGTTTTGCTGCTGTTCAAAAAGATTCATATAAATCACTTCCTTTTATTTTGTGGGTAGTTTATTAAAACGGGGCAAAGGTAAGGGCAATGCCTGTTTCTCAAAATGACTGCTTGTATTTGGGGATAGGCTGTGAAATGGAAAAATGAACGTTCTTTGTGTAATGGCTGACGATCTGTTCAACAACTGGGAAAAAAAGAGTGCCGCTCATCAAAAAGAATACAAACGCTTTCTTCAGCGGGCTAATAAAAACAAAGTGTTAAAGCAACTTCCTGAGTTGAATGAAGAGGCATTTGGTAAAGTGGATTGTTTGAAATGTGCCAATTGCTGTAAAAACTATTCACCCCGTTTTAAAACACCTGATATCAAACGCATCAGTAAGCATTTGGGGATGAAAGAAGGAACGTTTATTGAAACTTATTTACGACTGGATGAAGAAGGAGATTATGTTGTAAAGGCAACTCCCTGCCCTTTTTTAAGTGTTGATAATTATTGTGGTATTTATGAAGTGCGCCCATCGGATTGTGAGCGGTTTCCTTACACAGATGAAGATGTACTTTTGAAACGACCACATCTTACACTCAAAAACTCCGGCTTTTGCCCCATCACCTATTTTGTACTGGAAAAATTGATTCAGGAAAAATAAAAATGTCCTGCTGAGGCAGGACATTTTTATATGGATATACAATAGTATTATCTTTCATTAGAACCATTTGCAGGTATTTTGAACATAGAACTTACCTGAGAATAGCTCATGCCTTTTAGTTGAGCAATTGTATAGCCGGCTGCCGGACCACTGATTAAACGACCACCGGAAACGGCTCCCGGGATAATGATATAGCGATATTCACGGCTGCTGGGTGTAATGCTGTTTCCAAGACCATCAAAACTAAAACCTGTATAATGCATTACGCCGGGTGCAGGCAAATAACTAATTGTTACCACGGTGCTGAAAATTACTGTAGTTACAGGCAATGCAAACGGACCGTCATTGGTACCAAATGTATTTCTGTAATAGGTGAGAATAGCACCGTTATTTATAATTGAAGCAGTAAGCGACGGGGCATTTACATTTCCTATTCTATGTAGGTCGTTACTTAAAGTGGTATCTCTCCAATTAGTAGGGGTAGCCCAGGCTGAGTAAATGACATTAGCAGTACCTGCGGGCCCTTGTGGTCCTGCTGGTCCTGCTGGTCCTGCTGGTCCTGCAGGTCCTTGTGGGCCAGTAGCACCTGTAGCACCAGTGGCTCCTTGCGGGCCAGTAGCACCAACAGGCCCTTGGGGACCAATAGGTCCTTGTGGTCCTTGTGGTCC
>CAYPBV010000014.1:5779-41864 GCA_964409025.1 uncultured Chitinophagaceae bacterium
GGTCCTTGTGGTCCTTGTGGTCCAGTGGCACCCGTAGGGCCGGTGGCACCTGTTGCGCCAGTAGCACCTGTTGCGCCGGTAGCACCCTGTTGTCCTTGTAATCCGGTAGGTCCTTGCGGGCCGGTAGGTCCGGTATCACCTTTACAGGCGTTGAATAAAACAACAGCACTGATAAGGAGGCTGGGTAGTAAAATCTTTTTCATTGTGTGATTTTTTAAACTAGGTTTTGGGTGAAATAAAAAATTGCAGCAAGTTATAAAATAACTGCCAGTACAAATTAAATACCTTTTAAGGTTAATACAAACGGTTACAAAAAAATTATTTTCAACGTATCATCAATTTTATTACAGAAATGGAAATATGCAGGAATAAGTAGCTTTAAAATGAGGAAATTGATATATTCGCTGGCATTAACAGCCGTACGCATATTTCAAAGAATTTATATAATTGAATTTTTGCAAGCTGTTATTTAAACACGTTTGTGCATTGATTCATTTCATTAACTTAATCTGTTTTTCAGAAAAATTGATGTTTTAATGAACTGAATTTTTACCACTTATTAAATAATGAACATATACACAAAATACTCCGGTAAGCAACACTTACAATGAGCTTGTAATCATGGGTATTTTTTATGATCAAAAATTAAAACAAAAAATAAACACATGCAATAATCAATGTTGTTCCAGGCTTTGCACCAACCTTAAATAAATAGTAAAGGTGCTGCCACATAACAGAACAGTATGGTTATACATGTGTTCATCTGTATAAAACAAAAAATAAACACATGAAAAAGTTTTTTTTAATTGCATTTGTTTTGATAGGGATAACCGGCTATGGTCAGTTTATAAAGGGTACCCGTACTTTAGGATTTAATTTTGGGGGAGTAGGGTATAATTCAAGAAACACAGATGATGATTATGTTGACAGTAGGCTTGGCCTCAGAACCAAGTCGCAAAAGGATTTTTCCATCAACTTTAATCCATCTTATGGTGTTTTTGTTACAAATCAACTACTTCTGGGAGGCGGTATTTCTCTTTCTTATAATAACAGTAAGTATGATGAAAAGTATGACTTTGTGTTTAATTCAAGCAGCAACAGTCTTATTTTGGGTTTAAACCTTTACAGCCGCTATTATTTTGCGGGTAAAAATAATTTATTTCCTTACGGACAAATAAATTTCGGGGTTGGGTTCGGAAATGGTTCAGGCGAAAGCACTGAAAAATATCTAAGCAGAGATTCTTCAATTGTTAATGATTTTACACAAAAAGGTATTTTTAACGTTAATGCAGGGTTATCGGCCGGAGTAACAAAAATGCTTAACAAAAATGTAGGTATTGATTTTGCACTGGGTTATAACCTTAACATGTTTAATTCTACAATTGCACCTGTGTTTAGCCGTGTGGTACGTGGCACTACAATTGAATCTGGCAATGGAGGTGAATATAAGTCGTCCAATACTACAAATGGTGTTTCTTTAAATGTTGGATTAATTATCTTTCTTGATCCCCAAAAATAATTAAACTTGAACGTTCGCATCTTTGGGCTGTTGTTTGTTCTGTGTGCTGCCTGCACGCCCAAAACTTATGTATTTGATGGAAAAAAAACGCAGCAGGTAACAGTAAATGACATGGGTGATTTATTTTCAACATATAAGTTTACAGATGCTGATAAGAAAGAACTCATTAATCAGTTGCTGAACAAAAATCTGGTTGAGCAAATCATAACGTACAGCAAGGAAGAAAATTGGCCGGATGCAATAAACTCTTTGGAAGACAGGTTGAGGTCAAGAACAACCATGCTCAAATACCATTTTTATAAAGTGGCTGTAATCGGCAATAAAACGGTACTTTCAGTACCACCTGAAAAAAACAGGCACATGCCTTATGGTTTTGTACCTGCCGGGGCTATGTTCATGGTTTTTAAAAGCAGTTCTGTAAAAGGATTGTAAATGAAAAGGCCGTGAATGCGGAACTTTCATTAAAACAAAAAACCTCTTCCATAGGAAGAGGTTGCTAATCAGTTACCATTAACCATTAAACCTTATCATCGAAACAAATATAAAACGTTTTCGGTAAAAAATTATGAAAGAGGGTGTATTATTTCCATTGCGGTTTATACGTTCTTGCGTAATTATCAAATGGAATTTTACCAAATTTATCTTCTCCAAAATAGGTTGCAATCAGCTCCATTTCTTTTACTTCCAGCATACCTGCAATCGATTGCGGTTCTTTACTATTTACAGGTATGATAACTGTTGTGGGGTAGGATAATTGCCCATTGGTTAAATAAACGGCAAAATCATTGGTTTTATACTGCGGGTTGAAAGCATAGGTTTTACCCTTCCAGCTAAAATTGCTTCGGCTTTCTGCATTGAGCTTTACGGCATAAAATTTTTCATTGATATATTGCGCCACATTGGAGTTAGCATAGGTTTTCTTATCCATTACTTTACACCAGCCGCACCAGTCAGTATACAGGTCAATTAAAACAGGCCGTGGTTCTGTTTTCATTTTTTCCTCTACTTCTGTTAATGTAAGCCAGTTGATTTTTTCCTTTTCTTTTTGTGTAAATGAAAAAAATAAAAGGCCTGAAAAGAGGATAAAGGATAAAAAAGCAAACTTTTGCATGGTACTTTTGTTTACTGTTACAAATTAAACGAATTCAAGTGCAGAAAATTGTCGTAGCTATGACGGGAGCCAGTGGTTCCATATATGCCAAAATTTTGTTAGAAAAGCTGGTAAAAGCCAAAGATAAATATGAGGAAGCCGCACTGGTAATGACGGAAAATGCGAAAGATGTATGGCGAACGGAGCTGGGTAATGAAGATTACCTGCAATTACCGTTTAAAAACTATGGCACCATGGATTTTTATGCTCCCTTTGCATCAGGTTCGGCAAAATTTACAACCATGATCATTGTGCCTTGCAGTATGGGTACTTTAGGAAGAATAGCAGCAGGTGTTTCCAATGATTTAATTAGCCGTGCGGCAGATGTAATGCTCAAAGAACGTCGCAAGCTTATATGTGTGGTGCGTGACACGCCCTACAGTTTAATTCATATCCGCAATATGGAAACGGTTACGCTGGCAGGCGGCATCATTGCACCGGCCACCCCTTCTTTTTATTCCGTACCTAAAACCATTGAAGAAGTAGCAGCTACAGTTGTTGACCGGGTGCTGGATTTAGCAGGGATTGATGTGAAGACTTACAGGTGGGGAAGTTGAAAGAAAGTTGAAAGCCTTAAGTTGATAGTTGTTAGTAACCTCACCTTGTACGAGTTTACAATGCTATATTTTCTTCTCTATGCAAAAGATTTTTTTATTTAGCAGTTAGCTCATCATACGCAACACCCAGATTAACTTTAATGAATTTAAAATTGTCTTTCCACTCATCCACACCGGGTATAACTGTATTTTTCAAAAGTTCATCTTTTGATTTTCCGGCCTTAATTTCTTTGTCTGTAAAAGACAACAGCGTTTCTAAAAAGAACTGCTTCTGTTTTAAAAATTCCCGGTCTACCATTACATCTTCCGGTTTTTGACCATGACCGCAAATAACTTTCGTGTTTTTGTCAAACTGGCTGTAAGCTTTATCTAAAACTGTAATCCAGTTTTTAATGGAAGCCCCTGCATTGCGATCAATATTGGGATAGATTTTATTGAATACCAAATCGCCCATGTGAGCAATATTGGCTCGTTCAAAATGTACAATGCTTTCGCCATTGGTATGTCCGGGTCCATAATAATAAAGTGCAACAGTTTCCTTGCCTATTCTTCTTCGGTGATAATCGGTATATGTTTGATCGGGGTACAATTGTTTGTCTTCAATCTTTCGCTCTACAGCTACTTTTTGCTGATTGATTTTTGAGTTTTCATGTGCCAGTACATGTTTAGCCAATCCTTTAAACAGGATATTACCACCTGAATGATCCAAATGATGATGTGTATTGATGAGCAGGTTGAATACCGGCTCTTCACTCTTTTTGAACTCATCAATTAAATATTGGGCATTGGTATTATACTGCGAATCCACAACTATATAACCCTCTTTGGTTTTTGAAAAAAGAATAGCGCCACCATTCATGGTAAAAAGTCCTGTACTCTCCGTAAGCATATTCATCTTCCAGGCAGGTTGCTGTAATAAAATGGCAAACAAATCCTGTGCAGGCATACTTAAAGCAGCTGCAGTAAAAACAGTATTGCGGAGAAAATGACGACGTTGCATAAAGAAAGAATAAAATTGAATTAATACTCTAATTTACGTAAACCCGGCGCTTTAAACCAAGTTATAATAGTTACAACAAGGGTCATACTGCCGCCAAACAATACACTTGGTACTGTACCCAAAACACTTGCTGCTACACCACTCTCAAACTGACCCAGTTCATTACTGCTGTTGATGAATATAGAACTTACGCTGCTCACTCTGCCCCGCATTTTATTGGGTACAAAAAGTTGTAACACCGTACCACGTATGATGACACTTACACCATCAAACAAGCCACTGATGAACAAAGCCGCAAAGCTCAACATAAAACTTTTTGACAAGGCAAATACGATAATGCTAATGCCAAAACCCGCTACCACATAAAATAATTTTTTACCCTGGTTGTTTCTGAGCGGTTTCCAGGTAAGAAATGCGATGGCCACAAAATTACCGAGATAAGTAGCGGACATGAGCCAACCCAACCCCTGCGGACCAATATGCAAAATATCTTTTGCAAAAACAGGTAATAAAGCAACAGCGCCGCCAAACAAAACAGCAAACATATCCAGCATCATCGAACCGAGTAATGCTTTTTGATTCATTACAAATTCTAACCCTTCCTTAACACTATCCCATGTTTTTGTTTTGCCCGGATCGTAAGCAACAGGTTTTTGTGGTACCTTCTGTATCATAAGTAATGAAAGGAATACCATACTGCAAACAATAATGAAAGCAGTAGTAATATTGGTATAACCCAGCAGCAATCCCGCTGTGGCAGGCCCTGCTACTGCAGCTATTAACCAGGCCATACTGTTAACAGATGCAGCACGAACTAATTCCTCCTGCTTCACCAACTGTGCAAGAAAAGCATTGAATGCCGGACTGCTGAATGCACGCACAGCACCGGTAGCACAAACCAGTAAATAAATACACCACTCCACTGCCGCACGGGGCACGTGCAATAAAAAATAAGTTGAGGTAACGAGCAGCATCAACAACATGATGACGAGGTACAGTAAAATGCAGAGTGATATTAACCGCTGCTTATTACTTTGGTCCACTTTTACTCCTGCAGGCAGGGCCAATAAGATAGCAGGAATTACCTCACTCAAGCCTAATATACCCAGCGCTAATTTACTACCGGTTATTTCATAAAGCTTCCAGCCAAGTAACACCGGCGTCATTCGTATACCGGCAATAAAAATGATGCGGGACCATACATACCATGCAAATTCGTTGTTGATTAAGAATTGTTTGGATAGGGCTGAATGTACACTCATATGCTGCAAACTTACTTTATTCAGATAAATGGTATTTAATTCCGGTTCAGAACAATAAAATGCCCGTTCAGCACTACCATTTAAAATAGTTGATAATACAGAACTAACTTTTATTTCTAAAACATTTATTATGAAACAAATTTTTCTGCTGCTGCTGTTTATTTCAGTTCTTACATCCTGTAAAAAAGATAAAGAAGCACCAAGGCCTTCAAACGAAGTAAAGTTTAAAGCAGTTTTACTGGGGGGTAATGAAGTGCCTTCTACCCCTTCATCAGCTACCGGCGAGGCAAATGCTGTATTGAATTAAGAAACAAAAGTTTTAACTGTTACCATAACCTATTCCACACTTACTGCTGCCTTAACTGCATGGCATATACATAAAGCGCCAGCCGGTTTAAATGGAGGTGTTATTTTTAATTTCGGAACACCCCAGCCCAGTGGTTTTGTATTTACTACACCTGCATTAACTGCTGAACAGGAGAATGATTTGAATACCACTCAGTATTATGTAAACCTGCATACAAGTACTTATCCCGGTGGAGAAATAAGGGGGCAGCTTGTAAAACAATAAGGCCAGTTGTTAATTCCTATGATACAAACCTCTTGCACGTTTTGCAAGAGGTTTTTTTATTATAGCATAAGGCGCTGTTCATTATTACAAAAAAATAGCGTTGTTTTTCTTTCTATAACAATCAGGCATTAATCTTATGGTACACATGTAACCTTTATTTAAATGCAAACTGTTTCTTCAAAGAAATGTACATGATATTTTTTAGCGAAAAGCATTTCATTTCATAGATTTGGCCCTATGGCTATAACCATCAGACCCATACATGTTTCTGACAATAAAGAATTGGCTGCTATCATCCGTAACTCATTAGCTGAGTTTGGAGCCAATAAACCCGGCACTGTTTTTTATGATGCCACCACAGATGCATTGTTTGAACTGTTTCAAACACCGGGTAGTTTTTATTTTGTTGCAGCAGAAGATGGAGTTGTACTTGGTGGTGGTGGTATTTTTCCAACCGATGCATTGCCGCCTAAAACCTGTGAGCTGGTAAAAATGTATTTGCATAAAAATGCAAGAGGCAAAGGCCTGGGCAAACAGTTAATTGAGCAATGTTTGCAATGGGCCAAAGCAAATGGTTATGAGCAGGTGTATCTTGAAACAATGCCTGAACTGAGGCAGGCATTAAAGGTGTATGAATTATTTGGATTTGAATATTTACAAGGGCCTTTGGGTAACAGCGGTCATTTTGGTTGCGACCGTTGGATGCTGAAAAAGATTTAGCAAAAAAAATCCCGCAGAAACTGCGGGATTTTTTTTATTTCCCTGGTGTATCAGTCGGGCTTTTTATTACAGGATTTTTTTCAGTTGATGATGGAATAACTGCGCCATATTGTTTATAAATGGCTTCAATCATTATCAGATATTCCTTGGCTTTATCATATTCATAATTTTGAGCAGGTTCTACATCACTTTCAGTAAGAGATTCATAGTAGGCTTTTTGCTGCTGTAAATCTTTTTTAACCTGCTCCAGTACTTTCTTTGCCAGTTCTGTATCACCGGCTTCAAAAGCGGCCATTGCAAAATAGATACTCTTTTCATTATGATCATTTCCATAACGGCTGGCCATGGCATAAGGCATGTTTTTTTCAGCAATCATCTGATCTGCTATGCGTAGAATTTTCTTTGCGTCTTCTTTGCGACCCAGCTGATTCAGATTCATAGCCAAAATCGTATGCGCATTGCGTATACTTACCAAATGACGACGGTTTTCTTCATCATAATAAACGCTGTTCTTATTTGCACTGGCGTACTTGAATTTATTCATAATCTTATCCATCATCCAGTTTACATTTACTTTGTTCCCTACGTTGGCAATAGGTACCAAACGCCAGGCCATACCATCCTGCCGCAGATAATCATCAAAGCCAAGACCTAACGGCTGTGTAAAGTAAATAGGACGTTTCCATTTGTTGGCGGCAATAATGTTTAAAATAGCAAGATCATTTTTGAATAAGTATCCCTTTGCAATTTCAAACTTCACCTGATCAACAACATTGCTGTCTTCAGGCATTACTGTTCCATTTTGACGAACTACATTAATGTCAACCGGAACGGATACACGTTTTACCGGGTAGTAATTCAAATACTCGCCACTTTGAGTACGGAACATTTTTGACTGGTCATCACTACCCACTTGATCTTTCATTAAAGTGAAAAGATCATAATAAGTTGTATCAGGCGTTTGAGAGTAGGGGATATGGTATGCTACATTACGTTTGCCTCCGGCAATTTGTGCTTCAGTCCATAACACATCAAACGGAGCGCTTTCATTTACTTTATAACGTAGCTGGTTAATGTACCAATCTGTTCCCAGCAGGCTTGTATTCATAACACGTATATCCGGACGAACGCCTAAAACTTCCTGTGCATACCAAAGCGGATATGTATCGTTATCGCCTACAGTAAAGATGATGGCATTGGGAGCACAGCTCTCTAAATAATTCGTTGCTAAATCAGGCGCTAATGTTTTTTTACTGCGGTCATGATCATCCCACTCCTGTTGTGCCATCAGTAAGGGTACTGCTACAAAACAAAGACCTGCTGCAGCATAAGAAGACATGGAACCTTTCAACACTTTATCGAGCCATTCTTTTACCTGATAAAAACCTAAACCAATCCATATGGCAAAGGCATAGAAACTTCCTACATACGCATAATCACGCTCTCGAGGTTGAGGACCAGCCTGATTCAGATAAAGAACGATAGCCAATCCTGTAAAGAAAAACAATAAAGTAGCAACCAGCCAGTCTTTCCTGTTTTTATAGAATTGAAATGCAAAGCCTAGAACACCAAGAATAAATGGCAATGCAAAGAGCTTGTTGTTTGCCTGATTATTTTTTAAACTGTTGGGCATTAATTCCTGTTTACCCAGACGAATATTATCAATGAAATTAATTCCGGTAATCCAGTTGCCATTACGTTTTTCGCCTACACCCTGTACATCATTCTGCTTGCCGCTGAAGTTCCACATAAAGTAGCGCCAGTACATAATGTTGATTTGATAGCCAAAGAAGAATTTAATATTATCGGCCATATCGGGGTCACGTTCATAACCAATTTTTCCCGTTTGTGGATTTTGCACTTTTTGAATCCCAAGAAAGTTGGCATAGTAATCTGCATGTCCCTGGTCATTGCTGGCATCCCACACACGTGGAAAAATCATGGTTTGTTCAGGCGGGTAAACTGCTTTACGCTTTCTGTCTACAATCTCATATTTATCACCCACACGCTGGTACACATCACCTACCTCTTCATAATCTGCTTCAGCTGTAAACACCTGGCCTTTTAACAAAGGCACATCACCATACTGCTCACGGCTGAGGTAGCTAACCAAAGCCATCGGATTGTTTACATCATTCATATCAACGGAGGGATCGGCATTGGAACGAATCATGGTTGTCATGTACGTTGAATATCCAATGAGCATGAAGGCAAAACTCCATAAACCCAAACGCAAAAAGCGTTTGTGATTGGCATGTGCCCAACGTAAACCTACCCAGATGAGTATAGCAACAAGGAAAAAGAAAAAGATAAAGCCGCTGAAGAAAGGAAGTCCAAAATCATTTACAAACAATCGATCAAACCAACCGGCACCTGAAATACTCCATTGAATAATTGCTTTTTGTACCAGACCTGTAATTACACATCCAATCAAAAATGCAATGATACCGCCACTCCATGTGGGCTTATACCTCCTGAAATAATATACCATTACAATGGCCGGAATGGTTAAGAGGTTCAATAAGTGAACACCGATGCTTAAGCCCATCATAAAGAAGATGAGTACGATCCACCGTTCAGCATGTGTACGTTTTACATCATCATCGCCGGCTTGGGCATCTTCATGATCCCATTTTAATATCATCCAGAAAACAACGGCTGTAAAGAAAGAGCTCAATGCATATACTTCACCTTCCACAGCACTAAACCAGAATGAATCACTGAAGGTATAAGCAAGAGCACCGATAACACCGGCTGCCATCACATTGAATAAATTATTGCCGGTAACCTCTTCTTCGGCTTTGTAAAAAAGCCTGCGGCCAAAATGTGTAATGGTCCAGAACAGAAACATAATGGTGAAACCGCTGGCCAAAGCTGAAAGCAGGTTTACACCTACCGCCGCATCATTAGGTGTGAATAATGTAAATAAGCGACCCAGTAATATAAAAAGGGGAGCACCCGGCGGATGTGGAATCTGTAACTTATACGCACTGGAAATAAATTCACCTGTATCCCACAAACTACCGGTGGGTTCCATAGTTAAGATGTACACAGCACATGCAATAAGGCCTACTATCCAGCCTGTAATGTTGTTTACCTTTTGAAAATTCATAGTTGAGAATTGGTTTTGTAATAACCCTTTTTAAGGGAGCAGGCAAAAATAAGGAGATGCTGGTAGAAACGATGGAATTCAAATGGTTTTAACAGGACACCTCACTCTCTATGCCTCACTGCAAAACGAGGAAGGCCGGGCTATAAAATTAAATCATTAAACCAACTAAGCATTTCAACCGAAATGTATAGATTAATCAAGTACAAAAGTTGTGTAAACAATAGTGAATTAACAAAAGTAAGGGCTATGCCCGACTTCTTACCCCCCGGGGAAGCCGGATGAGACATTATTCAAAAAAAACACGAACAGTTTGATAAAACAAACGGCTTTGTGTGTATTGGCTGATGTTTTTTTCAGAAAATCCCTGTAAACCAAAAAGACCCGCAGCATTTCCTTTGTTAACAGCTATTTCCAGATAGCCGGCAGCATTAAACAAAGCCAGTTTGTCGCCCTCCTGTACATCCGCATAGGTTTCGCTTATTCTGTCAATAATTTCATCACGTTTAAAAGCAATTTTGAAACGGCGTCCTTTACGCTGTGCTTCAAAATCTTCACGGGTGATGTTAACAATTACATTTTCAAAGTGGTCAATAAAAATAATTTGCCCTTCTATGGAGTTTGATGTTGTAAGCGGTCTTAACGGATTACGCACCTGTATTGAAACCGACGTATCGCCTATTTCACCTAATGTTTTTCCTGATTGTACCTCAGCTATTGCATTGTACATTACTTCTACACAATGCAAAGTATTTCGTGGAAGTGATTTGTTCAGACCAAGTGCTGCAACTTCCCGTGGTGCTTCTTCCAGAATCATGGTGATGAGTCCATTATCAGCCAAACACAAATATTGATCGTTGTGCTTCACCATGAGCATATGCTCCGGTGTGTATTGAAACAGATTAACTAAAATAATATGAAATGTACCCGGAGGAAATTGTTTTACAGCATTACGTATTACATAAGCTGCCTGCGGATCATTAAATGGAATCAGTTCATGCGTAATATCAATGAGTTGTAACGATGCATCCATATTCATCAACACACCTTTTACGGCACCTGTAAGATAATCCTGCTTTCCTATGTCAGATGTAAGGGTAATGAGGGGCATGAATGAAATATGATTATTGGTAAAAATAGCAAATCACAAATAACAAGAAACAAATAAAGTAAAAAGTAAAAAACAGCAAATCACAAACAACAACCTCACTTCACCAACTCATGATTTTTGTAGAAGAATTTATACACCAGTTTATCTGCAAGTTTGGGAAAAAACTTAGTGAGAAAAATGGTACGTTTATCTTCAAAAGTATAAACCAATGTACGTTTGCGTTTACCAATAGCCGCATAAGTAATACGTGCACATTCTTCTGCACTCATTAATTTTCCTTCATCCAGCGTAGAGTAACCCTGTGATGTACCGTCTTTTTGCAACGATGCATTTCGAATGTTACTGGCAGTAAATCCGGGGCATACCCACATCACATTTACATCATGATGCATTACTTCCACACGCAAAGCTTCTAAAAAGCCCTGCATTGCAAATTTGGATGCATTGTAACCGGTTCTACCGGGCAATCCACGATAACCCGCAACAGACGATACACCTACAATCGTTCCTTTTCGGCTGATGATGGACTCCAGCGCATATTTGGTGCAATACACTGTGCCAAAGAAGTTAATGTCCATTACTTTTTTAATCACATCTGTTTGTGCATCTTTCAGCTCAGCCCGCATGCTGATGCCGGCATTATTAATGAGTATATCAATGCCGCCAAAATTTTTCAGAGTACTGTCAATAAATCGTTTACAATCTGCTTCATTACTTACATCAGCCACTTGAATATGTAATGGTTTTCCCGGAAATTTAGTTTGCAGCTGATAGAGTTTGTCATGGTTACGGCTGCAGGTGGCCACTTTTGCACCATTATCTAAGGCAAACTCTACCAATGCTTTACCAATACCTTCGCTGCCACCTGTAATTGCCACCACTTTGCTGTTTAAAAAATCCATAACCGGTTATTTTTTGTTGCAAATTTACAAGTGCATATTGCATCATGTCTTAAATAATTGAAAAGATGTAAAAACATTTTTTTTGAAAGTTTGGGAGCGAAATGTAATTACCCTATTTTTGCACTCCCAAAAAACAAGGGAATTTATCCTCCTTCGCTTACGCTTCGGCGGGTAAAAGATTCCGTAGCTCAGTTGGTAGAGCACGACACTTTTAATGTTGGGGTCCTGGGTTCGAGTCCCAGCGGGATCACAAAAATAAAAAACCACGCAAACTGCGTGGTTTTTTATTTGTATAAATTCAATGTTACGGCTCATTTATTTTTACTGTTAACAGTAAAAAGTTAAAAAAATCTCATCGCCTATCCATTCTCTTCCGTTACAAACTTCTCCTTCATCTTTTCCAGCAGTCTTGTTTCAATCATTTTCACAGCCAGGAGAATCATATTTTTAAATGCAGTAGCAGTGGAAATACCATGCCCTACAATCACGGGTTTATCTACTCCTAAAATGGGCGTGCCGCCATAGGTTTCATAATTCAACCGCTTAAAATAATCATCTTCGTCCATATGCCGTTGCTTGGCAATTTCAAAAATGCTTTCGCCCAACTTTAAAATCACATTGCCTGTAAAACCATCACATACCATTACATCGGCTTTGCCGGTAAGCAATTCTCTGCCTTCAATATTGCCAATGAAGTTGATGTTTTCGTTTTCCTTAAGTAGTTTGTAAGCAGCCTGCGATAATAAATTACCCTTGCCCTCTTCTTCACCAATGTTTACCAGCCCAACCGTAGGATTTCCAATATCCAGAATGTTCTGTGCATAAATGCTGCCAAGTATGGCGTTCTGTAAGAGGTTTTCAGGTTTGCAATCTGCCTGCAGCCCCACATCAAGCAGCAAACCATAACCGCCCTGCACTTTAGGTATCACTGTTGAAATGGTAGGACGAATCACACCTTCAATAGCTTTAATGGTGTAAAACACACCCACCATCATCACTCCCGTATTACCGGCGCTGATGAACGCATCAATCTTACCATCAGCCAGCAGTTGAAAACCTACGCTCATAGAAGAACTGGGTTTTTCACGCAGGGCACGTGTGGGCGGCTCCTGCATACCAATAATTTCAGGCGCATGAATAAATTTTACAGCAGGGGGAATGTTTACGTAATGTTTGCGGAGGATGGCTTCGTCACCTATGAGGTGCAACTCAATTCCGAATGGAGGTTCTTTTAAAAACAAATCTACGCCCAACAGCGGCTGCTGAGGGGCGTAGTCGCCACCCATCATGTCAATACCAATGACCATGCAGGCAAATTAAGTATAAAAGCGTTACGCTTTGGAAGGAGCTTTTTCAGCTACTAACTTTCCTTTGTAGTACAATTTACCTTCGCTTACATGCGCACGGTGGCGCACATGTAAATCACCGGTTGCAGTGTCTTTACTCAAAGTAACTGTTTCTGCTTTGTAGTGTGTACGGCGCTTGGCACTGCGTTGCTGCGAATGTCTGCGTTTAGGATTAGGCATATCTTTAAATTTTACTCGTTTCTAAATTTATCTAAATCTTTCCAGATTTGTTTGTTTTCAGGTTGTTGCGGATTCATGTTTTGCAGTTTTGCCAGTACTTCCTTGTTACAGTAAGGGCCGCCTATTTCGCTTTCCTTACACATTCTGTGCATGGGAATGCTCAGGCTCACAAATTCATAAATCCAGTTTTTTACATGGAGGTGGCTCTCAGTGCGACTGATATAAAATACATCCGGGCTTTCTTCCTCTTCATTCATCTTCTCAGGCTCATCCGTCATTTTCACCAGCATTTCAAATTCATCCCACAATTCCAGAGGCAAGTTGTTACCACAACGGTCGCAGCCCACTTCTACGGTGCCTCCCACTTCAAACTTAAGCATCATAAAACCAGTATTCTTTTCGAGCACCAGCTTTACGTTTGCCTTGCAATTTTGAAAATCCTGTTCACCAAATTCAGTAAAAAACTTATCGTCTAAGTTGTAAAAGAACTCATGCAGGCCGGGTTTCAACCCCACAAACGCTATTTCAAATTCCCTGCGGCTTGCCATATACCCCTTTTTAAAAGAGTTTGCAAAGGTAGGCGTAAAACCCATTCAAGCCAAAGGATGAAGAAGATATTTAGGAGCAGGGGCGGCTTTTCCCCGATGGGGCTTCGGTTTCCCGCCCTTCGCTGCAATGGCGCCCGCAAAATACTGGCGGGGCCATTTCCGCTGCGGTCGGGGCTAGGCTGAGCTTGGGGATGTTAATGGGGCAGTACCAGTTATGGGTCGTGGGTTATGAGTTATGGGTTATGAGTATCAAAGTTTGAGTCAGCCCATTTTTCTTAAACAACCCGTAACCCATAACTCTAATCTCATAACTCCCCTAATCCTTAATTTTGACCCATGTCCTTTCGAAAAGCAATCAGAACCGCAATATTTGTAACACTTATCTTGTTTGCTCTATTTATTTATTTCATTTCAGGGTACCAGCAGTGGATTGAAACAAATTATTCCACCGGCTTTTTTCCAAAGCTGGCTTCGGTCCTTCGCTTTATTTTGGGCAGTCTTCCATTCAGCTTGGGTGATATTCTTTACTCTGTTGTGCTCACAGCTGTACTTTGGAACATCGGTAAGTTTATTGTTCGGCTCTTTCATCCAAAGGATAGTTGGGGTAAGAAGCTGGCACCATTGCTCACTGCAGGTATCATTGTTTTGTTTGTGTATGTGTATTTCTATTTGTTCTGGGGATTGAATTATTACCGTAAAGGAATAGAACACCAGCTTGGGTTACAAAACGGTGCATTTAAAAAAGAAGAACTCATTTCATTGAATCAGTATTTGGTGGAGCAGGTGAATCATCGCAAAGAAATTTGTCTGCAAAAGAAAGACACGGTGATGAACACAAGCAGAATTTTCCACGCTGCTCATGACGGGTATAAAGAATTAGAAAAACAATATTCGTTTCTACGTTACAGAAACAGAAGCATTAAATCTTCATTATTTGGACGATTAGGTAACTATGTAGGCTTTCAGGGTTATTACAATCCGTTTACCGGTGAAGCGCAGGTAAACACACGCATCCCCAATTTTGTACAACCTTTTGTAACCTGTCATGAAATGGCACACCAGATTGGATATGCCAGTGAAAGCGAAGCCAACTTTGTAGGGTTTTTGGCTGCCACCCATTCACCTGATACACTCATGCAATACTCTGCTTACTTAGATATTTTTTTATACGCCATTGGTAATCTACGAGTGGTGGATTCTGTTGCATCCAAAACGATTACCAAACAGTTGAATGAAGGTGTAAAGCGGGACATCCGTACAGAGCGGGAGTTTGCATTAAAACACCGCACCTTTTTACAAAACTGGACGGATGCATTTTATGATTTCTATCTCCGCCAAAACAGACAGCGCAAAGGAATAGCGAGTTATAATGAAGTAACGGGATGGTTGGTGGCGTGGAGGAAGAAAGAAACTTTTCAATCACCCTGAAGGGTGACTTGTTACGAATGAGCTATTTTCATCTTTTCATCAATCTTCAACTTTGGGTTTTTGATAAAGCAACTTTTTCAATCTTTGGTAATCACCTGATTGACCAAAGTCATCTGTATTGGCTGTTGTACCCGCAATAATATGATATAAACATTCAAAACAAATTTTTGCCGTACCAATGATCTTACCTTTCTTTTTGAAAATTAAAACATCACGATACACTGCAATGCAGGAAGTTGCAAAAGATTCTTTGTGTTTCTTCTCACAAAAAACTGTATTGATAGCTTCATATGATGAAGCATTCACCATTTGCTTCAAAAACCCAACCTTTTCAAGATTGATTAATAAAGAACTATCAGCGAGTGTTGCTGGTTTTCTTTGGAATAAAACATCATTTAACCAAAGTTCTTTATAAGATAAACTATCTCTTTCCATCAATCTCATTTCTTCGTCAATGGAAATATTGATAGAGTAATGCTCAAGTTCATCAAACTCAAAATAGGGCTTACAATTATTCTTTGGCTTGTTATTGCAAGCAATTAAACAGATGAGCACAATTAAGAAAAAAGAAAACTGTTTCATGATTTTTTCAGGAACGAACAATTGCTGAAAAAATTATTCAAAGCTGATTCGATCACATTGCAAAGTGCCCCTTAAGGGGCGGAGGGCATTAAAACTTATTCTTCCACATCATACTCTCCACCGGCTTGTTGGGCTGACCGCTGTACTTGGCATTGGCTTTTTGATTGTATTTCACTTCAATCTCACCTTCCACAGGAAAATAAATGAGCTGACCGATGGGCATTCCTTTATACACTTTTACGGGTTGCTTTACAGATATTTCCAAGGTCCAGTTGCCACAAAAACCCACATCGCCTTTACCCGCCGTGGCATGGATATCAATGCCCAAACGACCGGTTGATGATTTGCCTTCTAAGAAAGGTACATGAGCATGTGTTTCTGTGTATTCCTGTGTTACGCCGAGATAAAAAATATGCGGATACAATACAAACCCTTCATCAGGTATTTCAAAAGTTTCAATGTGATTGTGTTTCTTGGCATCAATCAAATGCTCTGTGTATGTAGCCAATGTACTTCCAAGATGTACATCATAAGAATTACTGCCAAGACAAGAACGGTCATAGGGTTCAATTTTAATGGTGCCTTTCTCCATCTCCTCTAAAATTCTTTTATCTGATAAAATCATATGCTTGGTTTAGTTTTGTAAGGTCAATCTAAAATCTGCAATCTAAATTCTTAAATTGGATTTTGCCGCTCGTTTATCAACATACTATCAACAGCAATACAAAGCTTGGTCTTTGGCGTATTGAAGAGCCGGAAGAATTCTTTCTAACCAAAGTACCATTGAAGCGTGATGTAAGTCATCCGCACAAGCGGTTGCAGCATCTGGCAGGACGTTATCTTCTGCCCACTTTGTTTGAAGATTTTCCGCTGGAAGAAATTTTGATTGCTGATACACGCAAACCGTTTCTGCCTGATGAACAGTATCACTTTTCCATTTCGCATTGCGGTAATTATGCTGCAGCAATAGCCAGCAGTGAGCAGCGGGTGGGCATTGATATTGAGCAGCCCACCGAAAAAATTTTCCGCATCATCCATAAGTTTTTAAATGAAGAGGAGAAGCAATTGCTCAATAAACCTATGAGCAGCAGTCAGCTCTTGCAAACAGCCATATTACTGTGGAGTGCTAAAGAAGCATTGTTTAAATGGTTTGGGAATGGTGGTGTTGATTTCAGAAATCATATGCATATTCATCAACTTCAGGGTAATGATGAAGAAGGATTTCTGGAATGTGTATTTCTGAAAAATCAACCGGATCACCTCAACGTGAAGTACAGATTGTTGAATGATTTAGTCATTAGCTGGGTAGTGAGTTAATTAAAAAAGCGCTCCAAATAAGAGCGCTTTCATAATGTATTGCTTCTGTTAAAATTTATAACCAAAAGAAATGCCTGCGTAATAAGGAATAAATCCAAATCTTCCGAAGATGGGCGTAATAGCTGCACGAAAAGTAAACCCTGATTTTTTGGGTTGTAACCTGTAACCAAAAGTAGCATGACCAAATGTGGCTGTAAAAGCTCCGTCATTATCATTAGCACTGAAATCATCTTTATAAATAACCGGAGTAACACCCGCACCTAATTCAAAATAATTACGATCATCATTACCAAACAGGTAGTTGATACCTACCGGAATAAATACGGCGGTAGTTCGGTCTCTGCCACCGTTAAAATCATTATAGCTTAAACTAAATCCACCAAATCCAGCTCTTCCACCAATGCCTTTTTCTGATTTTGTAAAACGGGTATCAAAGTTAAAAGAGGCAACACCCGGTCCTCCAATTTCAAAATAAACAGACTTAGCCTGCGCAAGTACAAATTGCGATACTGTGAGGCAAGCTAATACGATGATAAGTTTCTTCATACTTGTGTTTTTATGTTTCAAATGTAGATTAGAAAAATTGACGTTCAAAATTCATTCATATTTTTCACATATTTATGTGATGCTATAAAATGTTCACTTCACGCTCCAGTTCCACATCAAATTTTTTCTTTACACTTTGCACTATTTCCTCACTCAGATTATAGATTTCTTTGCCACTGGCATTTGCATAGTTTACCAGTACCAATGCTTGCTTTGCATGACATCCGGCATCCCCTTTTCTGTAGCCTTTCCAACTCACTGATTCCTGCGGACCGCATTGTTCTATGAGCCATCCTGCTGCAAGTTTAACAGTGCCGTCTGTATTTTCATAACCGGGCATCTGTGTGTATTGACTCTTGAGCAATTCAAACCGCTGCTTTGTAATTGTTGGATTTTTGAAAAAACTACCGGCATTGCCAATCAGTTTTGGATCAGGAAGTTTGGATGAACGTATGTTGATGACTGCTTGTGCAATTGCTTGAATGCTCAGCTGCTGCACACCCATTGCTTCCAGTTCTGCATTAATAGCGCCATAACTGGTATTGAACTGCGGATGTTTTTTTAACTTATACGTTACATCCATTATCACAAACTGATTTTTGTACTTGCGTTTAAACACACTTTCACGGTAGCCAAACGCACAATCATGATTTGAAAAATGTACCGGCACTTTATCACGAAGATGTAAAACTGTTAACGAATGCATTACATCTTTTATTTCCACACCGTAAGCTCCGATGTTTTGCATGGGACTGGCGCCTGCATTACCTGGAATCAAACTTAGATTTTCAACACCGGCCCAATTTTTTTCTATACAATGCATCACAAACTGATGCCAGTTTTCACCGGCTCCTGCACGGACATATACAAATTCATTATCTTCTTTTATCAGTTCAATGCCTTTTATTTCATTCTTCAGCACTACACCATCTATATCTTTTGTAAATAAAATATTACTGCCTCCGCCTAATATTAAAAGCTCTTCATTTCTGTAATGCATCAGCAACTCCATCAATTCATCCGTATTGCTGAACGCAGCAAACTGCCTGGCCTTTACATCAATGCCAAATGTGTTGAATTGCTTTAATGAAATATTTTGCTCAATTTGCATACTGTTCGCAAAGTAATAAATATGAATCAACAAACGGCGGTTATCATCGGTGCTACGGGACTTACCGGTTCACTCTTGCTGGAGCAATTATTAAATGATGATGCGTTTTCAACTGTTCGAATTCTGGTACGAAAGCCTGTTTCCCTGCAGCATCCTAAGCTGCAAACTGTAATTGTTGATTTCAACAATTATGAAGCGTTTCAGCAAAAGTTGGGCACAGGTGATTGTATCTTCTGTTGTATTGGTACTACTAATGCCAATGTAAAAGGCGATGAAACAGAATACCGGAAAATAGATTTTGATATTCCTGTAAATGCAGCTCGTTTTGGTAAAGCAGCCGGTTTTACACAATACCTCATTGTAAGTGCTGCTACTGCAAACAGCAGCTCACGTATCTTTTACAACCGTTTAAAAGGTGAAGTGGAGGAAGTGATTGCTTCTTATAACTATGAATGTTTTCATATAATGCGACCGTCGTTTATTCTGGGTAACAGAAAAGAACAACGTATGGGTGAAAAAATATTTAAGGCACTCTTTCAATCGGTTTCTTTTTTATTGCCTTCTGGCTGGAAACCGATTGAAGCATCAGTTATAGCAGGGGCAATGATAAGAGCTGCAAAGCAAGCCCAACCCGGAATGCACCTGTATTATTACAAGGAAATGGTGGGGAAATGATTATTTTCCCGATTAGTTTCTTAGCTTTACACAAATTCCAATCATGAACTTATTTGTAGCCGGACTTCCCTATGATGTAGATGACGCCGAACTCGAAGAAATTTTCGAAAAATTTGGCAAAGTAATCTCCGCAAAAATTTCTATTGATCGTAATACAGGCAAAAGCCGTGGCTTTGGTTTTGTAACCATGGAAAAAGAAGAAGATGGAAATGATGCCATTGAACTTTTAAATGATATTCAATTAGGCCGCAGTAAAAAACCATTGGTCGTAAAGAAAGCTGAAGATAAACCACAGGGTGGTGGCGGAGGCGGTTACTCCGGTGGTGGTGGATATAAAGGTGGTGGCGGTTATTCCGGTGGCGGTGGCTACTCTGGCGGCGGCGGAGGAGGATATCGTGGTGGTAGTGGTGGTGGTGGCGGTTACCGTGGTGGTGGCAGCAGCGGTGGAGGATATAACAAAGGTGGTGGTGGATATAAACCCAGAAATTACGATTAAACATAGTCCCGCTAATGGCGGGATTTTTTTTGCCATCTTTTCTGTAACAGGTATGCGGTGTTTCAGTACAAGATACAGCGGGTTACTTGATGGATAGTTTTTACTGAGCAAATCAACTGTACCACTGCTTTCAACAAAGTGGTTCTCGTCAACTGCCAATCATTTGCAAAAATGCTTCAATCCATAAATAATTGCACGGTTGTCTTCGTTTCATCTCTATGAAAATCATAAAACGAATACTGCTGTTCCTCATCATTATTGTCATCATCGGCTATCTTCTTCCGCATCCTTTTGTAATGCCTGTAGAGGGAGCAGGCAAAAGCAGTTATAACCAGCAATCGTTCTGGGCTTATCCATGGGGTAGTTCCATTACACACAAAGGCGTTGATATTTTTGCAAAAGAAAGAACACTTGTAAAAGCACCTGCTTATGGTATTGTTTTGTTTACCGGAAATATTAATAAAGGCGGAAATGTTGTTGTGCTGCTTTCAGCTAAATGGCGCTTTCATTATTTTGCCCATATGCAAAACATCAATACTTCTGCAGGTTCATTAGTAAATACAAATGAAACCATTGGCACAGTAGGTACTACGGGAAATGCAAAAGGTAAAGCACCACATTTGCATTACACCATTACATCAATGATTCCAATGCCATGGAAAGCAGATAAGCAGGTACAGGGATGGAAAAAAATGTTTTACATCAATCCCATACCATTGCTTAACAAAGCTTCTTCATAAAACTGTATCATTAAAATTCTGCAACAAATCCAATACTTGGCAGGCGTGAACCGCTGGTATTGGGTAAAATGGCAGGTAGGGCTAATTGACGGTTATTAGGCGCTGAAGGATTTCCAAATACACCGGGGTTATAAACAGAGTTATTTCCTGTTGCAATGCTTCCATCACCATTACGCTGCAATGTAAAGCCGGGTGCAGTAGGATTTTTTGAATTGAAGAAATTCTGGATATCTAAAAACAAATTAAAGCTCCATCTTTTAAAATTCCATTTTTTATCCAGGCGCACGTCCATTGCATTAAAGCCGCTTAAACGTAAGGAGTTGACTCTTGAATAATCCAGCACTGCTGCATTTGTAAACGGATAGTTCTCCAGGCTTTCAAAATCATTATAAGGCGTGTATGGAGCACCTGCCTGGTAACGGTAACGAATACCCAATTCCCAGTTACGTTTAAATTTATAACCACCGGTAAATGAAACAAGATGACGGTTGTCCCATGCTGATGCGATGAATCTTGTTCTGTCAAAACCTGTAAACAAACTGTAGTAAAAAGTATAAGCCAGAATACCATAGAAATTTTTAGTCAAACGTTCCTGGTACATAAATTCAAAGCCATAGGTTTTTCCTCTTCCATTACTGCTCACACGTTCATTACCCAATACGCCAAAATCACCACCCAAATTAGCAAGTGATATTCCTTTGTCAATAGAAACCGGATAGTTATCATACCATTTATAAAAACCTTCCAGCGTAATACGTGTGGATGATTTGGGGTTGAATTCAAAACCTGCTACTAAATGATCACTCTTGATGTATTCCACATTTTCATTGGCCAGAACACCATTGAAACGAAATCCAAGAATCGTATAAGGAGCAATTTTATAATACCTTCCTGCAGAGGCATTGATATTGAACTTAGGTGCTGCACGATAACTTGCTGAAACACGTGGCGATATAGTGCGGCCGATTTCATTACCGTTGGTGGTGAAGGTATTTCCATCAACTCTTAAACCTGCAGAAAGCAGTAACCTGTTCTCCAAAAAACGTTTGCTGCCGTTTACAAACAAACCATAGCGGAAGAAATTAATATCCGTAAAATAATCGGCTACATAACCGGGGCGGCGTTGAAAAGTGGAATTGTTATAACGTGCATAAATACCCACCAATCCGGTACTCAGTTGCCAGCCATTGGTGTTAAAGTTTACTTCATAACGTAAACGTGTTTCATCCTCTGTTGATTTGTAACCGAGAATACGTTCATTATCAGCCGGCTTTTCATTGTTTTGAAATTGATCAGCTGTGTTTACTAAACGGTTATTACTTACTGATAACAATGTAAACCCATTATTGATGGTATGACGCCATGAAACACCGATGGTATTGGTACGTTGTGTGTTTAAAGGAATTTGTTCAAGAATAGCTATCTGCTCCAGTGTTGGATTATCCGGCCGTTTGAACGTGAAATTATCAATAGAACCAACACCAAGAAAGTTGAGTTCATTTTTGTTGTTGATCTTATGTGTAATCTTATATTGATAATCCCAGTAATCAGGCAGAAAGGGCAATTCAATCAACTGAAATAATAACTGCAGATAAGAACGGCGAACAGATGCTAAAAATGTAGTCTTACCATTTTTCTTTCCCAGTGGGCCCTCTGTAGTTAAAGCCGCTTCACTGGCACTCAATCGAAAATTACCCTGAAATTTTTCCGGATTACCGGTACGTTGTTTGAACTGCAACACACCTGATAACGGATTGTCATACTTCGCCGGAAAAGCTGATGTATGCAAAGTAACATCCTGAATAAATGAAACGTTGAGCAAACCTACAGGGCCGCCTGCAGCTCCCTGTGTAGCAAAGTGATTAATGGTAGGGATTTCAATGCCGTCCAGAAAGTAAGTATTTTCATTGGGTGCACCACCACGAATGATAATGTCGTTTCTAAAGCCAACAGAACCTGAAACACCGGGCAATGATTGCACAACTTTTGCCACATCAAAATTGGCTCCGGGGTATTTGGCAATTTCTGTAATGCCTAAGGTTTGAACGGAGTTAACCACACCAACCGGTTTAATAAACTTAGGTTGTACAACAACGCCTGTCATTTCTTTGAACTCCGGCTCCAAATCAAAATTCAACTCAATGGCATTACCTGATGTTACAGTAACATCAAACTTTGTTTCACTTCTGTAACCGCTGAAACTCACTTCTACATTCCATGTTTTGGTGGGAATATTGGTAATACGGTAAAATCCGCTTTTGTCAGCAGTGGTCATTAAATCACTGTTAACAATTTTTATGGTAGCACCTTCTAAAGGAGATAGTGTTCTGGCATTACGAACAAATCCATTAATGGTACCTGTTGTTTGTGCAAAAGTGATTAGCTGTGTTAATAGAAGTACAAGGATTCCTAACGATAATTTCATACAAAAGTCATTAAGGCGGGTGCCTGCAAAAATTTTATCAATTGAATTGCTTTCTAATGAACAATATGCAGGCCTTATTGTTTAGAGATCCATGCCATTTTTTATTTTTCTATTCATCAGTCTTTTACCAATGAATGATTTGCCGGTTGATAATTCAATTCAAACGGCATCGGTCAAAGTTAAGGTGACAAAAGTTTCTTCTAAAAAGGGAGAAATTTATGCTGCTATGTTTGCATCAGAAAAAGGCTTTCCCGAAAATCCCGATGCGGCCTATAAAGTAGCAAGAGCTACAGCGGTAAACGGAACGGCCTTACTCGAATTTACAAACGTACCCAAAGGAACTTATGCTATAGCTTTATTTCATGACACCAATAATGATGGTGAATTAAATACCAATTTCATCGGCATACCAAAAGAAGGTTATGGTGTGAGCAACAACGTTAAAAATCTTTTCAGTGGCCCCGGTTATAAGCAATGTGCGTTTCAACATAGCGCAGAAACTTCTCTGACTATTGTGATGCGTTATTAAAGTATTATGTTTGTACGACTACAGGTAACAAATGATTCATCACACCGCATCCACATCCACCACCATCATTACACTTTTATACGAAGGATGATGGTGCATGGCTGCTTCCTGTGCATGTATTATTTCTCTGCAACGGGTTAACAAATTGGCATCTTTGGGCAACTTTAAAATCATTTCCATCAAATATTGATTGCGTACACGATTCACCACAGGTTCTGCAGGTCCGGTGATGTAAGTACCAAACACGGGTTTTAAACTTTCAGCAAATGATTGTGCAGCCGCTTCTACTATTTCACGATGCTTATGCTTAAATGTAATTTGTATCAATCGTGTAAACGGCGGATACGCAAACTGTTTTCTGCCTGCTATTTCAAATGCAAAAAAACTTTTATAATCGTGAGCTTTTACAAACTGTAACACAGGATGATTGGTATTGGCCACCTGTATCAGCACTTTGCCATCTGCATCTTTTCTGCCTGCACGGCCGCTCACCTGCTCCATCAGTTGAAAACCCCGTTCATTCACACGGAAATCAGCAAAGCTTAACAAACTATCGGCATCTAAAATTCCAACCAGGTTCACATGTTCAAAATCCAAACCCTTTACCACCATTTGTGTACCCACTAAAATATCAATACGCTGCTGTTCAAATTGCTGGATGAGCTGGTCGTGTGCTGTCTTGCCACTTACTGTATCATAATCCATCCGGGCAATTTTGGCTTTGGGAAAGAGTTCCTGCAAATATTCCTCTGCTTTCTCGGTACCAAAATTTAATTTCATGAAATCATGACTGCTGCAGGCTTCACAGGTTGTAACAACAGGATATACTGTACCGCAGTAATGACATTGCAGTTTGTGTTTGAATTTGTGATAGGTTAAACTCACATCACAATACCTGCAATGCGGAATCCATCCGCATACTTTACATACATGATGCGGCGTATGCCCCCTACGGTTTTGAAACAATATGATTTGCTTGTTTTGTTCCAGGGATTTTTCAATCGCTTCTTTCAATGCAGGAGCGATGATTACTTTTTCTTTTGTTTGTTTGAAGATCGGTTTGGTGTCAACCAGTTCAATAACGGGTAATTCACCGGCACCATATCGTTCGTTCAATTCAACTAAATTGTATTTGCCACTCTGTGTGTTATAATAGGTTTCAACTGATGGTGTTCCGCTGCCCAGCAATACATTCGCTTTAAATACAGAAGCATAATACACAGCTGCATCTCTTGCATTGTAGCGTGGTGCAGGTTGCTGTTGCTTGTAAGACGAATCATGCTCTTCATCACACACAATCAAACCTAAATCAACAAAGGGAAGAAACAAAGCACTTCTTGCGCCCAGCACCACCTTCATTTCGCCACTCTTGATTTTATTCCATATTTCAATGCGTTCATTCTGGTTGAATTTGGAATGATAAATTCCAATATAGCCGCCAAAGTGTTTTTGCAGTCGGCGGATGATTTGCGCCGTTAATGCAATCTCAGGCAAGAGATACAAAACTTGCTTTCCCTTTTTAATCGCTTCTTCTATGAGTTTAATATAGAGTTGCGTTTTACCGCTTCCTGTTACGCCATGCAGTAAACAAACTGGCTTATGGGTGAATGCTGTTTTGATTTCATCTAAAGCTGTTTGCTGCGCTGCTGTTAATGTAAAATCAATCTCAATATTTCTGGGAAGATTCACCAATCTGTCAACCGCACGTTTTTCAATGAATAGAATTTCTTTGTCAATCAATCCTTTTAATTGAGCATCGCTGGCGCCGCTTTTTTTCAGCAATGCCGTTTTGCTCACTTCGCCTTCTGTTTTCATGAAATGCAGATAGCTTAAAAGCAGTTCCATTTGCTTGGGTGCACGGCTCCAGTTGTTAAGCAGTTCACTCAGTTTCTCTTCATTATCATAAACAGGATTGAGCAGAACAAAGCTTTCTTTTTTGGCGGTGTAGGTTTCTTTCAATGCTTCCCATACAAAACAAATACGTTTTTCAATCAGGCGTTTTACTACAGGATACACATGTGAAGTGTCGAGTATCTGTTGTACTTCAGGCAGTTTTAATTCTTTACGGATGAGTAATGCTTCAGCTACCAGATATTCATCATGGTCCAGCATGGTGAAATCTTCACCCATTTCTTCATTGAACAATAAAATGGTTTCGCTGCTGAGTTTGAAATGTGCGGGCAAAGCAGCGGCCATCACTTCCCCTTCACTGCACATATAATAATTGGCAATCCATTCCCACAACTGTAATTGCTGTTCATGAATAATAGGCGTTACATCCAGTACATTCAAAATACCTTTCGGTTCAAACGCATCCGGTTTTTGATGATGAATTTTCTTCACCACACCTGCATAACGTTTCTTACGCAGCTCTACTTCTACACGCACACCCACCTGTACCTGATCCTGTAAACGCTCCGGTACACTCCACGTGTAAGTGCGTGGTACCGCAAGAGGAATGATGACATCAGCAAAGACGCTCCCATCTCCTAAAGGGGGGTATGCCTTAGATGATTGAACATCTTCACTCTTTTCATCATTAAACAAATCCATGAGCCGTTAAAATTAGGAAACTCTTTCAATTGAGAGAGTGTGTATTTACCCCCCTCAGGGAGCTTTGTGGTTTACCCAGCCCGCTTTATACTCAATTAATTTCTGTTCCATCAACTCATATACCCTTTGTTTGAGTTTGTCTACATCGTAAGGTGTGTATCCTTCAGGAGAAATTTCTTCGAGGTAAACAGTGCGCAGCTTGCCGGGTGTCATTGCAAAAATGCTGCGCCAGTGCATGCGATCAACGGCATCCAGAAAAAGCATGGGCTTGATGGGTGTTTGCGTTTCAATAGCCAATCGAAAAGCACCATCGTAAAAATTAATGAGCGGTTGATGGGTCATATTAAATGTTCCCTCAGGCGCTATGTAGATCGAAATATTTTTATTGAGTGTTGATTTCAATATCATCACACTTTTGGCTCTTGCTTCGGCACTGCCACGCAAAACAGGTACAACTGCTGCATTGTAAATAATGCCGAACACCGGCACTTTGCCCATCTCTGCCTTTCCTAAAATGCGTAAGGGCTGTCGAATAGCTTTAAGCATTTGCGGAATATCCATGTAGGAGTTATGATTACTTACAAAAACGTATGGTTGTTCTTTACGTATTTCCTGTTCTATAATTCTTACATGATACATGCCGATTAAAAACAACCATACATCAGCCCAGCCATGTGCAAATTTCATGACTGCATTGCCGCCACTTATTTTTCCAAAGAACGATGCGATAATGACAAAAGGTGTAACAATAAACAGGATGGCCACAAACAAAAGCATTGCATACAAAGCGTAAATGAGCTGAAATGGCTTTAGAACTAATTTCATTAAAAGTTATTTACAGGAAGGACACTCCCATTCATTTTCCAAATCAATTACCGTTACAATGGTAAGATGTCTTTTTTTAGGGGCAACAATAATGCGTACATGCTGTTTGTCGCCCGAGGTGATCCCTTCCAGAGCATACTTGGGTCCTTCAGGTGCATCCAGATCACTCTTTCTGTAATTCACATCAGCACGCTGCACAATTTCCTTTACCTCTTCCTGCGAAATATGTCGGCATTTCATACGGCAGCGTGCATGTTTGGTGAAATAATACTTTGCATCTGTATCACGAAAAACATCGAGACTGCTTTTTTCATTGTCCGTTTTCTCATCTTCGGGTTTGTCATCATTACGTTCAATCCGTTTTTGTTTTTCATTATCTGTGAGCTCATTGCTGCTCTTTGAATTGCATTGACGCAACAGCAAAGCTGCTACCAGCAGGATGGTTAATAATGCCCATGGAAGAATCTTTTTGAAATTCATGGTACAAGTATAATGAAATTAGACGGCATGAACCGTAGCAGAAATATTCAAGTTTTGGTTAAAAGTTGAACGGTCTCATAGTTTCATCTGCATTTCAAATATCTTTACCCAATAACTATTATTCATGAAAATCTATCCCTTGCTTTTTTTATTACTCAGTTCTATTGGAGTAATGGCTCAGAATTTTTCAGCAGTTGATCAGGTAATGCTCAACAATCAACGTTCACTGGGTGATGATCAGGTACTGCTCATTTATAAAGACAATAAAATATTCTATCAAAAAACTTTGGGTGATTTTAAGCCGAATATACAGGCTCCCATTGGCGAAAGCAGTCAGTGGTTAACGGTGGCACTGGTGTTGATGCTGGTGGATGAAGGAAAAATATCGCTGGATGATAATATTGGAAAGTATCTGCCCGTTTTTCCGAAATGGATGAAAGGATATATTACACTGCGTCATTGTTTATCAAATACTACCGGTATTGAAGCAGATAAAGCAGGCGCAGGTAAACTGTTTCAAAAGAGCAAGTTTGCCACACTGGAAGAAGAGGTGAATTATATTGCTGAAAAAAGAGGGATTGCACAAAATCCGGGCACATGGTTTCAGTACAATCAAATGGGAATAAATATTGCCGGTCGTGTATTGGAAGTAGCAACCAAGAAGAAGTTTGACCGTTTGATTCAGGAAAAATTATTGCGTGCCCTCAATATGCGGTTTACAACGTTCAGCAATTATACAGGAGCTATCAGTCCGTTTGATGGCGCTAAATCCACAGCCAATGATTATATGAATTTTTTAGCAATGCTTTTGAATAAGGGAAAATTCATGGGCAGGCAGGTGTTGAGTGAAGCTTCGGTAAATGAATTATTAAAAATACAAACAGGAACGGCTGTCAATAAATTCACGCCTCCTTTTTATAATGGATTTTCGTTTGGCCTTGGCTCCTGGATTGAAAATAAAAATGCAAGCACAATCAGTTGTGCAGCACAAAACGCACCGTTTGTATGGGTGGATTATTGCAGAGGTTATGCTGCTATACTGCTTCCCAAAAAAGAGCAGGATGTACAAAAGCGTGAATTGTACAATCAGTTGCAGGCGGCGGTAAATGAACAGATAAAAGGCAACTGTCAATAGTATATTGTTTTAAGTAGTGAATACAGCAAGCCATACACAGCTCATCAAACAATTTTCAAAACAACTTGGTTTTGATTATTGCGGCATTGCTAAAGCAGAACGGTTGGATGATGATGCGATACGGTTAGAACAATGGCTCAATAAAAGCATGCATGGCTCCATGCAGTATATGGCCAATCATTTTGAGTTAAGAGTTGACCCAACCAAACTTGTGCCCGGCGCAAAAAGTGTGGTTACACTCATGATGAATTATTTTCCTTCAACAAAACAAGTTGAAGATGCACCTAAGATTTCTAAATACGCTTACGGTAACGATTATCATGAAGTGATACGGGAAAAGTTGAAGGCGCTGACACAGTTGATAAAGGAGAATATTGGTGCTATAAACGGAAGAGGATTTGTGGACAGTGCTCCGGTACTTGAACGAAGCTGGGCTGTAAAAAGTGGATTGGGCTGGGTTGGCAAAAACGGTAATCTCATCACCAAACAAAACGGTTCTTTCTTTTTTATTGCTACCATCATCTGTGATTTGGAGCTTGAATATGATGCGCCTTTTGCAAAAGATTATTGCGGCACCTGTACAAAATGTATGGATGCATGCCCTACCGATGCAATTCTTCCCAACAAAGTCATTGATGGCAGCAAGTGCATTTCTTATTTCACAATAGAATTAAAAGATGCATTGATTGATGAACGCATGAAAGACAAATTTGAAAACTGGATGTTTGGATGTGATGTGTGCCAGGATGTATGCCCCTGGAATCGTTTCAGCAACGCAACTTCAGAACAACAGTTCACACCCATACCTGAAATTTTAAATCTTACTTCACAGCAATGGCTTGAGATGACTGAAGAAGCATTCAAACAAGTGTTTAAACATTCACCACTGAAGCGAACAAAGTTTGCCGGTATCCAACGAAATTTAAAATTTCTCAACAGTTAAAACATCCAACCCAGTTTAATACTGATGCGGTTGAGATAGTAATTTCGAAATTCATATTGCTGTACAGGTTCTATAGGCCAGGGTGTAAACCATAATGAAGTTACACGTTGTTTTACCTGTTTATACGAATAGCCGGCACTAACAAATAATCCTGTTTTATTACTGGCATGAAAGCGATAGCCAATTCCTGCATCTGTATAAATGCCGTTATAAAATTTCTGAATGGACTCATCCGGTTGATTTTTTACCCATGGGAAATGAATGCCACCGTCAGCATATGCAAATAAGGTTCCCTTTTTCTTCAGCACATCATAACGCACATCTGCAAACAACGGAATGCCTCTGTACATGTAAAAATCAAGCCCTGTACCTATACCTGTGTAAAGCCGGTGAAACTGTACACCGTTGATCAATTGCATTTGGCCGCTCTCTGCAGTACTGCCCGCAAGCATACCTGCCTGCACAATGGCACGATACTGCATTTTTGATGGCGCTGCTGTTTTCTTTTCTTGTGCCGAAGTAGTTAAGCAGCAACATAGAATGATAGATAATAGAAAAAACCTCATGACTTTATTTTTCAATCGTTAATCGACTGCGTTCTTTAATATTTTGCGGATTACTGTAGTCATATTGTACCAGCGCATCTTTACTTACTACAATGGCATTGTTATTCCATGCAATTACATCATAGGTTTCAATGCCGGTAAAATGGTTTAATTGTTTCATGCTATAAGGTAATGTGGCATCCATTATTTTTAAACCATCTCTACCATCACATATAAAAAGCAGGTTGCCATCCTTTGCTAACCCATGTGGGTTGGTCATGTTGTATGATTTAATCAGGAAAGGACGATTGAGGTCCTGCACATCAATTACATCTAATTGGTTGAGTGATGCATTACGGCAGGCTGTACCGTTTCTTAGTGTTACGTAAGCATAGGTGTCATCTGCCACCACAGGGTCGCAGGCAAAGGCGTGTGTAAATGTTCCTTTTGCATGGGGTGTAGCAGGATTGTTTAATCCATAAATAAACATGCCTGTTTGCGAACCAATAAATAAATTGTTTTTGAAAGGATAAATGGTTTCAATACCCCAGCCAATGTTTACGGTGTTGATGCGGAGTGGTCTATCGCTATTATTTAAATCAAATACGTGCAATGAAGTATTGGAAACGGTGTACATATAATCATTTACAATAGCAAAACGGGCCATCGAACCATTGATGCCTGTTTGTACAGGCGCACCTGCTGCATTGGCAAAAGAAGATAATCCGCCTGAATTTCTGATAGCCAGATCCATTTCAGGTATTGCATTATTGCCAGCGCAGTTTAATGTTACGGTTGTATCTTTTGCAATCCAGTCAATAATAAACATAGAGGTATCAGTTGCAAAACCATTCCCAAAGTTTCTCTCAGGAAATGCACGCAGTGTGGTGCTTTTTAATTGTACTTGGGCAGGGTTGGAAATATCAATAGCTACCAGCTCATCATATAAATCAGCATAAAGAATTGTACCACGCACAGCAATATCTACATTGCCCGGTATTTCAATAAAATAAAGATTACGTGGTTGTGAAGGATTGGTGTTATCAATAATATGAATTCCCTTTTCCAGTTCATTGAGAAAAATATAATTACCCATGAGGGTTAACTTACCGGGATTTTTTAATGCTCTTGCCGCACCGGTCTTTATATTGTTACGTACTTCCTGTTTTGCTTTTAAGATGGGACGGTATACTTTAAACGTTTGTGTGCAGCGGTCTTTCACACAGCTTTGAAATAACAATGCAACTGCAAATATTAAGGTGAGCGCCTTTACATGAGATTTCATAACAGTAGTTTTTATCCTGACATCTCTCAAAAATATAGCGTTGCGCTGCAGGCCAATTATTTTTTATTAAAAAACAACTGCAGTCGCAAACCTGTCTGCCACCAATGATTTTTTGAGCTGTTGTTATATACAGGCAACACACCATAATTAAAATACCAGCCCAGTTGCATGGCTGATTTCTTAGCTGTCCATTCGTATGAAGGCGTTAGTTGCACAATTGGTTGATAGAATGCAGGGCCGGATGAATTGCTGATAAAGGCAGGTAATCCATCAGTACTGCTTAATCTGAAACTGTGCAGCAATCCTGTTCCCAGCATGATGTTTCCTTTTGTGGTTTTGGCAAGATGCCATTGCAACTCAGTGGGAATGCTGATATAGTGAAAGCTGTATGAAGTTGTCTGTTCATTGCTGAAATCATTTACCAATCTGTTTTGAGCTACCGAAAAGGTATCTCTGCTGATTCTCTGATTTACTGTAAATTGGTTATACTGGTATTGAATACCTGTAACAAACAGCGATTGTTTGAATACTTTTTTGCGCAACAAATAGGAAGCACCGATAGTTATACTGCTGGTTACATTGTATTCAGAAACGGTAATGCCTGAAATGGTATTTGGAACTCCGGTTATACCCCCCTGTGAAAAATAAGGGATGGATTCTGCTCTTTTATATTCACTGCCGGGGAGTATGGATTCAACTATATCAGCTAAACCCAAATTAAACTGAATACCTCTCTGCCATTTGCGTTTTTCTTTTGGAGGAGCGGGTATTGATGATGTTACTGAGGTGCTATCATTCTTTTTATAAGCTATGGGTTGTTGAGCAGCAATTGAAAACGATGATGAATCTTTTGTATTCACTATTGATTGACTGTTTATCGGTGATTGCGGTAAAAGCAGGAGAACTTCTGATGTATCTTGTTTTTCTGCAACTGCTGCAGTCTTTCTTTTGGATGGAGGAAAGAAAACAATAACGGAGCCTTTAGTTGTATTATCAGTTGGTTGTTGTACTACTGCTTTATTTGTTTTTTTTGGTGTAGCTGTTTGTGAAATTGCTAACGGTTCTTTTTTATTTTTTACAAAAGCTGTTTCGTCTTTTTTGATCAGATCGCTATTTTTTGTAAGTGCTGCAGTTGATATGTTTTGTTTTACAGTTATTGGTTCATCCGGTATTGCTTTCTTTTCTTGAGATGGGGTAGCGGAGCCCGCAGGTACCAATGATGGAGTCTTGTTGTTATCGTCTGTTTTTGTTATTGATTGGTTGGGCATAGAAATGATTTGTTGTAAAACAGGCTGCTTCTGTTCACTTGTGTACATAATACCTCCCACAATGCCCAATAAAGCAATTGTACTTACTAAAATGAAAAACCATCTGCGGCGTTTATCTTTCCGCAATTGTGCATCTACCTTCAGCCACACTTCTTTTGATGGGTGCAATTTGAATTGTTCCATCTGCTGCTGCACTTCCTGTTCAAAATTTCTATCCGCCATAGGAACTGAGTTTAGGTTCGGAATTATATTTTTCTATCCATGTCATCAATAAATTTCTGGCACGCATATACTGGCTGCGGCTGGTACCTTCACTTATACCCAGCATTTGTCCTATTTCCACATGTGTAAATCCTTCTACAGCGTGCAGGTTAAAGATGGTTTGATAACCGCTTGGTAATTGACGAATCAAATCCGCCAGTTCTTTGGTTCTTAGCTTGATTTCCGGATTATCATCACTCACCGGATGCAAAGGCTCGTTGAGAAAAGACATATCATACTGATATTCTTTTTTCTTTTTTAAAAAGTTAATGGCCGTATTCACCATAATGCGGCGTATCCAGCCACCCAGTTCACCTTCTTCTCTAAAACTTGCCAGGTTTCTGAACACTTTTATAAAACCATCCTGCAGCACATCCTCTGCATCGGCCAGCGATTTGGTGTAGCGATAGCAAACGGCCAGCATCACCTCAGCAAAAAGATCATAGAGTTCTTTTTGTGCTGTGGCTTTGCCTTTAATGCAGTCTTTTATTAATTGCCTGTGTTGATGCATGCGCCTGTTCTGAAGGGTTGACAAAAGTAGGAGGGAAAGCGTTGCGTGCCTGTAAAGAAAAGCCTCCTGAAATAATTCAGGAGGCTACACTTAAAACAAACTACTGAGAAAAAAATCAGAAAGAAGGATCAGGTGGAGTGTTTGAATTATTAATTCGTTCATTTAACGGATAAGGAAAAAATCTGCGTTTCATTTCAGATAAAGGACGGTTGAAACGACGCATATCTTCCAGTTTTAATCCGGTAAAATATAATTCAATACAACGGTTTCTGTAAACTTCATCCAGCAAACTGGGCACATCAACGGTGCCTGTATAACCGGAAGCGATATTGGCGCCCACACCAACAGCATCAGCGCTTCCTGCCTGTTGTAATACCGCATCAATTAATAGTTTAGCAGCCGCAGGGTCAGGCGAAGATTGACGAAGTAAACATTCGGCTCTTATCAATCTCATTTCATCCGGCAGGTAAATTGGGATTGCTCTGACTGCTGAATTCCAAAATCCTAAAAACCGGAAACGTGGTGCAATAGTGGGATTAATGGTTGTATAAAAAGATACTCTTGCATCATTTAAAGCAGGGCGTAATGTTAATGGTAATCCAAGAGTGGAGTCAATGGGTTGAATTACATTATTTGTGGACGTATAAGCCTGAAATACGATATTGGGATTTGCAGATTCAAAATTAAATAGCGAAGCTCTTGACAAATCAACTGCTGTAGCTGTACTTAATGCAACGGAATAATTTCCCAGGTAAAGACTATATCTGGCTTTTAGTGCATTCAACGTATTTACAATATCAACACCTGCCGGTAATTCTGAAAGAAAAGTAGTGCTCATAGGATTTGCCTGTATGGCTGCCAGGGCCCTGTCAATTGCAGCAATCGCTCTTGCAAAACCCTGTGCTCTCGGGCTATAGGTAGTACCGGTTGTTGAATTGATGCCTACGCCAACGGTATCGGGCACATTATCCCAAAATTGAGCAATATTAGCAAGAGCCATGGCTTTGAAAATGGTAGCATATCCTAAAACACCGCTGGCATAACCCGGGCCACCTAAACTGGCAGGAGCAGCAAACCTGTTATTTGTGGCTGCCCGTATGGCATTATCAGCATCATAAATAACTTTATTCAGGTTTGCCCAAAGGTTACCTAATAAAGCGTTTGTGTTATCTACTGTAGCGCCACCGGCAGTTAACTGGGCTTCTGAAAGGTTGCCCACATTTACAAGGATGGTTTCGTTGGTCACCAAACTATTGGCATTACACATGGCAGATACAATACTTTGGCTGTACAATCTTTGCAAGCCTACTACAACGGCCGCAGTTGCTCTTGGGCTGCTGAATGTTTGATCAGTAGTTGCTCCTGTAATAATCGGAAAGTCTTTTTTACAGGATTGTAAAGCCATTACCTCCAGCAAAATGATGGCTGCAACTGATAGTTTAATAATTTGTTTCATTTTATTGTATTTAGAGGTAATTAAAATTTTGCCTGTACTCCAAAACTGAATGTTCTCGGAATAGGCGTACTTCCAAAATCAATACCACGAAGCAGGGTACTTTGTCCCGCAGCGTTTACTTCAGGATCATATCCAATATATTTTGTCCATACAAACAGATTTCTTCCGCTGAAGTTAACGGTAAGGTCTCTTATGGCTTTTCCTATATTACCTATGTTATAGCTTAAACTTAATTCACGTACACGTACATTGCTGCCGTCATCAATTCTCCATTCTTCAATGGCATAAATACCGGTTGGCCATGTTACAGATGAAGCTGTTGAAAAAGCACTGATGTAACCACGTGGTAATAAGCCTCTGTGTTCTAATTCAGCTATTTTGCCATTGCCTACACCTTGTCTTGTTCTGAAGTCAGCATTAAAAACTTCGTTTCCTTTTATGGCATCTATTTGTATTCTGAGGCTTAATTTTTTATATGTAAACTCATTAATCAATGTTGCAGTATAATCAGGATTTGGATCGCCAATGATTTTGCGAACCAATGCAGTGCCCGGAGCCGGTAAGCCCTGACCTGCAGGTCCACCCGGAACAAAATTAACAACTGTAGGATTTAAAATACTTGATTGAATGCCATAAGCAGTTCTTGGAATACCTGCAGGACTTAAAACGAGGCCTGTATGATTGGGTAATCCTGTATTTGTATTTTTTGTATAACTGCCGCCATCTGAGGTTTGAAAAAATGTGCCATAAAATACACCTATGGGTTGGCCTTCAATTAAAGCTACAGGAGCACCTCCATTTGTTGCAAACAAAATAATGGGCTGGCTTGAATTCAATAGCTTATTTCTGTTTCGGTTAAAAATTCCTGAAATAGTCCAATTGAAATCTTTGGTTCGTACAGGAACACCCGTGAGCATTAATTCAAAACCCTTGTTTTCTAAGTTTCCAACATTATCCAATAAAGTACTGAAGCCTGAAGTGGGTGCTACTACACGTGAT
>CAYPBV010000015.1:0-29993 GCA_964409025.1 uncultured Chitinophagaceae bacterium
GTCAATCATCACACCTGCGCATTCGCCCACACCAATAGCTGTTGAAAATTTTTCCTGCTGCCCCCAGTCTATAAATTCTTCATCGAGGATGTGTTCAATATCCGCTAATGGTTTCAAAAGTTCATAGTAATAACGGTCGCCTCTGCGTTCGCTGTAATTCAAAAATGATTCTGCCTGTTCAGCGTTTTGTTTATAATCATTGAGTACATAACGGAGTACTTCAGGCGCACGTTTGCTGGGTACTTTTATTACTTTGTCTGCAATCCGTCCGTTACCACTACCCAGTACTCCTCCTCCTATTAACACCTGAAGGGCGGGAATCACTTGTCCTTTCGCTTTTAATGAACTTCCATGAAAACCAATGGAAGCCATACCATGTTGACCGCAACTGTTCATACATCCGCTGATGCGTATAGCTAACTCTTTATTGTGCAGAAATTCGGGATACTCTTCTTCCATTACTTCGCTCAGTACAAGTGCTGTTCCAGTACTGTTGCTGATGCCGAGGTTACAGGTATCAGTTCCGGGGCAGGAGGTGATGTCTGCCACACTTCCAAAACCCGGTGCAGCAAAGCCCTCTTCTTCCAGCACAGTATAGATGTATTCCAGATGTTCCGGTTTTACAAAGCGAAATTGCAAACCCTGATTGATGGTAACACGAACATCATCAGCTATCACATCTTTTAATTTTTCAATCAGTGTACGGCTGCTTACAGAACTGATATTTCCATTGGGCACACGCACATATACAGCATGATATCCTTCTTGTTTTTGTGCAATAACGTTTGTGTTTTTCCACAATTCAAACTGAAATTGATTGTTGATGCTTTTTGGTGCTGATGGGATTTTGTATGCGGGTAATGCAGCAGTTGCAAAATGTTCAGCATCTACTTTGTACCGTTGATGGGTTAAAGCCTGTTGCTCAGCAGCAACCAGTTCATTGAATGCGTCAATGCCTATTTTCTGAATCAGGAATTTAATGCGTGCTTTATGTCTGCTGTTGCGTTCACCATGGCGGTCAAATACTCTTAACACAGCTTCGAGATATGGAATCAGCAGGTCTTCTTCTAAAAACTCATGCGTTGTAACAGCAAGATGCGGTTGGGCACCAAGGCCTCCTCCAATCAACACTTTAAAACCTCTCACTTCTTTTCCGTCAATCACTTTTATTCTGGGAATTGCTCCAAAGTCGTGCATAAAGGTGAGTGCTGTATCTTTTTCACTGTTGCTGAATGCAATTTTGAATTTCCTTCCCATTTCCTGGCATACCGGTTTGCGGAGAAAGTATTCAAACATCGCATGTGCATACGGTGTTACGTCAAAAGGTTCTTCCTTATCAATGCCTGCGGTATCAGATGCAGTTATGTTGCGAACAGTATTGCCACATGCTTCTCTCAATGTTACTTTGTCTTTCTCAAGTTCAGCCCAGAGTTGAGGTGTGCGGTCAAGACTCACAAAGTGAATTTGAATGTCCTGTCTTGTTGTGAGGTGGAGATTTCCTGTAGAATATTCATCACTCACATCGGCAATACGTTTCCATTGTGCCAATGTCATTTTACCATACGGTAATTTAATACGAACCATTTGTACACCCTGCTGTCTTTGGCCATAAACACCACGTGCCAGACGAAGACTACGGAACTTTTCCTCAGCAAGTGTTCCTTCTCTAAAGGCCCGGATTTTTTGTTCCAGTTCAATAATGTCTTTTTCAACAAGGGGATTTTCCAGTTCGGTTCTGAAGCTTTGCATGCATGAAAGTTAAAGGGTGATATCTTAAAAGCCTACTCATCAAATAGACTACGCAAATGTAAGTACTGCGGCCATTAAAAAGTTTATTTCTTTGCTAAAAGAATTTTTAACAAGTGTTTGTTTGAAAGGGATAAGAAACTTACTTAAAAGTCTATCAAATAAGTAGGAAATATGTATGTTTGCCATTCTTTAACCGCATTCATTTGTTTCATTACGAGTCATATCTGCAGCAGCAATTACACCAGTTAAAAGAAAACGGTAATTATCGCTATTTTCTGGATGTGAATAAGAGTGCACGTCATTTCCCTGTATTTTATTATGAAGCGGGAGGTGCTACGAGACGTGCCATTAATTTCTGCAGTAATGATTACCTGGGTATGAGTGTGGAAGAAGATGTAATAGCTAAACTTAGTTTCACCGCTCATCAGAGCGGAATTGGTAGCGGTGGTACAAGAAATATATCCGGTACTACAAAACAACACGTTTCTTTAGAGCACACTATTGCTGCATGGCATCAGAAAGAAGCTGCCCTTTTATTTGGTGGTGCCTACTTAGCAAATTTCACGGCACTGCAAACGTTGGGTCGTTCCATTAAAGACCTGGTTTTTATTTCTGATGAAAGGAATCACGCCTCGATGATTGAAGGAATGCGTAGCGCCGGTAATAAAAAAAAGATTTTTACACATAATGATGCAGGGCATCTTGAAGAAATTCTTTCATCGCTGCCTTTACATCAGCCGAAATTAATTGTGTTTGAATCGGTGTATAGTATGAACGGAAGTATTGCTCCTGTTCGTGATATCATTACACTTGCAAAAAAGTATAATGCACTTACTTATATTGATGAAGTACATGCCGTGGGTTTATACGGAGCTTCAGGTGCCGGTATTTGTGAACAGGAAGATTTATTACAGCAGGTTGATATCATCAACGGTACATTGGCAAAAGCGGTGGGAGTAATAGGAGGTTACATTACAGCATCGCAAACTATCATTGACTTCATTCGAAGTTTCGGTAATGGTTTTATTTTCACTACGTCATTACCGCCTGCTGTTTGTGCAGCGGCTGAAAAAAGTATAGCGCTTATTCAAGAGCAATCGTCACAGCGAACGAAACTATTTCATCTTGTTGAATACCTGCGTAGGTTGTTGGGTGATGCTGATATAACATTCACTGAAAACAGCTCTCATATTACACCTGTGCGAATGAAAAATGCTGTAAAATGTAAGAACGTTGCCGATAAATTGCTGACGCAGCATGGAGTATATGTACAGCCGGTAAATCATCCTACCGTTCCAATAGGTGAAGAATGTTTACGGTTGATTGTAACCGCTAAACATACAAAAGAGCAAGCAGCGCATTTAGTAACAAGTTTAAAGCAAGTATTGATTGAAGAAGATACGTATCATATGCAGGAGCAGCAGGCTTAGTTTATTGCAGGCACAGTTGGTGAAGCAAAAAATCATGCAGGCAGAACCTGGTGCAATTGTAGAAATAATTGGCCGCAGCAGTCGTGGTGACAGGGAGCAGCATGTGTCGCTTTCTGCATTGGACGGGACTGATTTTTTTACCGAAGATATTTTTAATGCATTGGCTAATGATGAAGCAGATATTGCTGTGCATTCATTCAAAGATATGAGTGCACCTCATTTTTTCAGTCACAATGCTTTTGCTATTGTTGACAGAGATGATGTGCGGGATGTGGCAATCTTTAATCCTGGTGTGATTGAAAAAATAAAAAACGGACAAACAATTTTTGTGGGCACCTGCTCTCCACGAAGAGAGGAAATGGCGGTACACTTTTTAAAGAAAGCCTTACCACAACTGGGAACTATCAATATTAAAACAAAACCGATTCGTGGTAATGTAGAAGGAAGATTGAAACAGCTGGATGATGGAATGTACGATGCTACGATTCTTGCAACAGCAGGTTTGAATCGTTTATTGAAAGGTTATACAGCCTCGACGGCGGTTGCAAACCCCGGCGGCGGTTTAACTGTCAGCGATTTACTAAAACATAAATTGCTGATGTTGTTACCATTGTTTGAATGCGTTCCTGCCCCATGCCAGGGAGCGATTGTGGCAGAAGCACATCCGCAAAATAAATTAGCAGTAGAACTTCTTCAAAAAATCAACAACACTGAATTGTTTGCAGAAGCATCTGCTGAAAAGCAAAAAGCATTTGAATATGGCACCGGCTGTTTGCAAAAATTCGGCGTCACAACCATACGTACAAAATCATCAACTCACCTTTATGCTGCGGGTGAAGATGCCGATGGAAAAACATTTCAGCACTGGACAAATCTGCCGCAATTGCAATTCAATGAAGATGAATTGTTTTCTTCAACCGATTGCATGAGAGATTTCTTTGAGTACGAAAGGAAACAGAATGTGTTCGACATCAAGCAGCCTATTGTATTTGTAGCTAATTACAAATCTGTTAAAGATGCAGCTGCAACTGCAGCATTGCAAAACAAAAGGATATGGGCTGCAGGTACAAAGACCTGGCTGGAACTTGCCCAGCTTGGTTATTGGGTGGAAGGAAGTGCAGATGCCTTGGGTTTTGAAAGTCTAGAGGATGTTTGGCGGATGCCCTTATTGCAGATTGATGCAAGTGAAGTGTGCATCCTCACACATGAACATGCAGCAGAAAGATGGCGGGCTAAGGGATTGAATGCGATTTCTAATTATACGCTCCAGCCAACAAATAAAACTTCACTGATTGAACGCATTCACGAAGCAAAGGGTTTATTCTGGAGCAGCTTTTCACAGTATGAATATTATGGAATGCATGCAGGTTATGATGCAACGCATATTTGTGCAGGTGGTGAAACAGCAACTTTGCTGCAGCAGGCAGGTGTTAACCCGATTGTATTGCCATCTATTAAAGCATTTGAACAATGGAGAAAATCTTCTATCCGCTCACACAGCGTCGCCTGAGAACGGATGCACATATACGGGAGCTTACTGCATCAGTAAAACTTTCATACAAAAGTTTTATTCAGCCTTTGTTTATTGATGAGGCATTGATAACTCCAAGAGCCATTGATGGTTTAGCGAATGTGCAGGTTGATACAGTATCATCTATTTTGCATACTATTGAGCAGGATTTGCAAAACGGCATCACCAAGTTTTTACTCTTTCCTGTGCCGGCGCAAAAACAGGAACATTCGTTTGATTTTTCGTTTGCGGTGTCGCTTATCAAACAAATCAAGCAGCAATTTGGCGAAACTGTTTGGCTGGCAGCAGACCTTTGCCTGTGCAGTTATACCACACACGGTCATTGCGGAATATTAAATGAGTCGCACACAAAACTCATCAATCATAAAACAGTAGACCTGCTTGCAAGGTATGCAACGCAACTGGCTGCTGCAGGAGCAGATTGTATTGCACCAAGTGATATGATGGACGGACGCATTGCTGCCATCCGTACACAGCTGGATGCCTTGGGTTTTGATGACGTAAGCATCATGAGCTATGCTGCTAAATTTTCGTCACAGTTTTACGGCCCATTCAGAGACGCCTGTCATTCAGCGCCTAACACAAACGGGTTAAAAAGCAGAAAGAGTTATCAGATTTCTCCATTCAACAGCAATGATGCTATCGCAAGTGCTCTGCGTGATGAAAAAGAAGGAGCAGATATGCTGATGGTGAAACCTGCTGCTTTATATACGGATGTGATTGCCAACTTGAAGCAACAAACACTCAAACCCATTGCTGCGTATCATGTAAGCGGCGAATATGCAGCTATTGAAAGTTTGGTTGAAAAAGGATTGGCAGACAGGGCAGCTGTTCACACAGAAGTGTGGGCGGCCTTACAACGGGCAGGTGCCGATATTATCATCAGCTATGCTGCACGAAAGGCCAAAGCATGGATTGAGCAAATGAATTACTGATAAAACTCTATTAAATTGGTAGAATATAAAGCCAAACCAATAACTTAGCACCGGATTTTAATGCAAAGCAATTATACAACCATACAGGCAACCGATAAGAATCAACTCTATCCCGTTTTTCTGAAACTGGAAAAGTTGCATGTATTGCTTGTGGGTGGTGGTAATGTGGCTTTGGAAAAATTAGGTTCCTTGCTGGGTAATGCACCTCATACTAACATTACAATTGTTGCTCCCTTGCTTCGTGAGGAATTGAAAACCTATGTGGAAGCTTTTCCAAATGTAAAATTAGTCAACCGCTCTTTTGAAGACGATGATTTGAATGGGAAGGAACTGGTAATCTGTGCTACCGATAATAAAGAGTTGCACCGTTATATTAAACAGATTGCAAACGAAAAAAATCTGCTGGTAAATGTAGCAGATACTCCTGAGTTGTGTGATTTTTATCTGGGCAGCATTGTGCAAAAGGGACAATTAAAAATTGCCATCAGTACCAATGGTAAATCTCCCACTGCTGCCAAGCGAATTAAGGAATTGCTGAATGATGCGATGCCTGATGAGGTAGATGAAATGCTGGAAAATCTCCATAAAGTGCGCAGTAAACTCAATGGCAATTTTGAAGAGAAGGTGAAGAAAATGAATGCCATTACCAAAACCTTAATTGAAAAAGAATCGCCTGCAGCTACAGAGCAAAAGTGGAAACGTATTGCTACGTATTGTTTGCTTGCGTTTGCATTTATGCTTATAGGACATTTTATTTTTTCGTACATCCCTTTCCGACAAATTGCTGATGATACAGTTGCATGGTACGCTACGCTGGATAAAAATATTCATTGGATGGTACTGGCAGGTTTTCTGGCACAGATGGTTGATGGAGCATTGGGTATGGGTTATGGTGTAACCAGTGCCTCTGTGTTAATGACAACAGGTATCAGTCCTGCGGCTATCAGTGGTGCTATTCATACTTCAGAAATTTTTGCAAGTGCTTCAAGCGGTTACAGTCATTACCGTTTTGGAAATGTAAATAAAAAGTTGTTCAAAGCACTTGTGATTCCGGGAGTAATTGGTGCGGCAGTAGGTGCTGTGTTTTTAGTTACAATTGGTGAAGAGTACGGTAGCTGGATGCGCCCCGCTGTTGCAATTTACACATTGCTGTTGGGTATTAAATTTATCATCAATGCTTTTCGGGAAATGAAGCCACAGAAGAAGTTTAAACGTTACCGTCTGCTGGCTGCATTTGGTGGATTTTTTGATTCATTTGGTGGTGGTGGCTGGGGACCTATTGTTACTTCTACTCTAATCAATAATGGAAGAAGTCATAAATATGTGATTGGCTCAGTAAGTCTCACAGAGTTTTTTATAACGCTGAGTAGTGCATTTACCTTTTTTACATTAATTGGAGTAAGTCACTGGCAGGTGATTGTTGCTTTGATGCTGGGCAGTTTTCTTGCCGCACCTATAGCTGCAAAGCTGGCAGGTAAATTGCCAAAGAAAACCTCCTATTTATTGTTGGGTGTACTGGTTATCATATGGAGTGGTAAAATATTAGTGAAGCTCCTGTAAGTTTTTTTTTAATTAATAGTCTACTAATTTGGTAGAATAATAATTGCTTCTTATGTTTGTCTCCGAAATGAAAATCATTTTGCTGTTTATGAACCATCACGCAGTGGTACCCGATGCCACATCGTTCCGATGTTGATGGTATTATCTGTTAATCATTGCTTCCGTTGAAATTGTGAAGCAGCAGTTGTGCTGCCTTCTCTCATTATTTTATTGCAACTGTTTAATGAATGAATTATGAAACATAAATTATTTTATTTAGTCTTTTCTTTTTTTGCAGTACAATTACTGTCGGCTCAACCTTCACTCACAGGTTTTATACGTGATGGAAAAGGGGTGCCGGTAGATGGGGCTACTGTTCGGGTTAAATCATCAAAAGGATTTGCTATTGCAGATGGCAAAGGGAAATTTGTTATTCAGATTCCTGAAATAGTACCGTTTACATTACTTATCTCATCTGCAGGTTATCTTCCTGTTGAAACGGAGGTTCGTGAATTAAAAGATTCTGTTTTGAATATTCTGTTAGTTGATAACAGTCAGTTATCTGAAGTTGTTATTACATCAAGACGAAGAATAGAATCTGCTCAGAATGTACCGATACCTATTACCGTTGTTTCGGGCGCACAGGTTGAAAATTCAGGTGCATTTAATGTAAACAGATTAAAAGAGTTGGTACCAAGTTTACAGCTCTATACATCTAATCCCCGTAACACAGGTATCAATATCCGTGGGCTTGGTTCTCCGTTCGGGCTTACCAATGATGGCCTGGACCCCGGTGTTGGCTTTTATGTTGATGGTGTTTATTTTGCCCGCCCAGCTGCTGCTACGTTTGATTTTATTGATATTGACCAGGTGGAAGTGTTGCGTGGACCACAGGGAACATTGTTTGGCAAGAATACTACTTCAGGGGCGTTTAACATCACTACACGTAAACCAACTTTTAAAACGGGAGCCAATTTTGAATTGAGTTATGGCAACTTTGCGTTTGTACAGGCTAAAGCTTCACTTACAGGTGCATTAACAAAAAAAATTGCAGGACGCATTTCATTTTCAGGAACCAATCGGAATGGTCTTATTGAAAATATCCGTACCGGTAAATCCACTAACACATTAAATAATATTGGTGTGCGTGGACAATTACTGTATAAGCCTTATCAAAATACATCTATTACGTTGGCCGGTGATTTCTCCGGTCAAAATCCGGATGGATATGCTCAGCTTGTAGCAGGTGTTGTGCAAACAAAACGTCCTGCATTTCGCCAATTTAATGCCATCATTGCCGATTTAAATTATCAGCTTCCGGGCCTGAATGCATTCAACAGAAAAATAGACCATGATGTACCCTGGAATTCAGGTAACGACTTTGGCGGAGTATCTTTAAATATTGACCAGAAAATAGGTAAAGGTAAACTTACTTCGACTACCGCATGGCGTTATTGGGACTGGCGTCCATCCAATGACAGAGACTTTACGGGACTGGAAGCATTAGCTAAATCACAAAACCCATCAAGGCATACCAACTGGTCACAGGAAATACGTTATGCAGGTGAGTTTTCATCAAGGCTTAGTGGTGTTATTGGTCTGTTTTATATTGACCAGGAAATTAAAACCAATGGTTTAGAAGAGTCGGGTCGTCATCAATGGCGTTTTTCTCAAACAAGTACCAGCAACCTGTGGCAAACACCTGGTTTGTTTGAAGGTTTTGGAATCAGAACAAATTCATCAATCAAATCGCAAAGTGCTGCTGTTTTTGCCAATGCAGATTGGGAAATTGCAAAAGGATTTCATGTGCTTCCGGGTATACGGTTTAATTATGATAATAAGGATGTTGTTTATAACCGTGTAGCTTCCGGGGGATTGGATACTGCTACTTACAATGGTACCACTGCTCAAAAAGCACAATTACAAAGTTTCAAGAATGGTGTGTATACCAGCCAGGCGTATACAGCTTCTGCTGATGAGCGGAATTTCACCTATCAACTTACACTTGCTTACCGGCCAAATAAATACATCAACACATTCGCTACTTATTCAACCAGTTTTAAACCGGTTGGTGTTAATGTAGCCGGCTTACCAACTGTAAACGGACAGCCTGCAACCAATCTTGCTGTTATAAAGCCGGAAACTGTAAAACATTATGAAATAGGTATTAAATCAAACCCGGCAGATAACTTTATTTTAAACGTTGTATATCACAATACAGATATCAAAAATTATCAGGCTAATGTACAGTCGCCGGAACTGGGTGTAAACCGTGGTTATATTGCCAATGCGGAAGAAGTGAATGTAAAAGGTGTTGAAGTAGATGCTAATTACAAATTGAATAACAGGTTCTCATTTTTTGGCGCATTGGCTTATACGGATGGTAAGTATGTAAAATTCACCAATGCACCACTTCCGCTTGAAGAAACAGGATTAACTGAAAATGGTGTGCAAAAAGCATTTAAAGATATTTCGGGAGGCCGTCTTCCGGGCATTTCAAAATGGTCTGGCTCCTTAGGCGGTGAGTACACAGTACCGGCTGAGTTTTTTGGTAAAGAAGGAAAGTTCTTCATCGCTTCAGATGCGTTTTACCGCTCAGCGTTTTCATCAAGCCCTTCACCATCTGCTTTTTTAAATATTCCTGCCTATACATTGGTGAATGCAAGATTCGGATTTCGTGTAACCGGTACCGGACTTTCAGCATTTGTGTGGGGTAAAAATATTTTCAACAAAAACTATTACGAGCAATTGCTTCCTGCCGGTGGTAATGCGGGGCATTACGGTGCAGTGCTGGGAGACCAGCGAACATTTGGTGTAACTTTCCGTTATTCACTTTAACCGGTATTCTATATTTTTAATAATGGTCTGCATCCTGTTTTATAAACTGTAACCGATTATGCACAAGGCATTCTTTTTGTTGATTGTAATCTTTTTTATAAATACCTGTGGTTTTGCCCAGGTAAAGCAAACTGAAAACGAAGAACAGATGTGGCTGGGTTATTTTAATCAAACACGTTTTTCAAAACGTTGGGGTATGTGGACTGATGTGGCGTTGCGTACCAAAGAAAATTTTATTACAAACTTTTCACAATCTTTTATACGTCCGGGTTTAACCTATTATTTAACAGATGATGTAAAGTTAACGTTAGGTTATACTTATGCCTTGCATTTTCCGGGCGATAATCATAAGAATGTTACCATGCCGGAGCACCGGCCCTGGCAACAAATACAATGGCATACCAAATATCCTAAAGTGAAGTTGATGCAGTGGTTCCGTATGGAAGAACGGTTCAGAAGAAAGATAAAAAATGATGATGAGCTGGCTGATGGGTATAATTTCAACTGGCGCATGCGTTATAATATTCTTGCACAGTTTCCATTAGGCAAAAAACGGTTTGCACCAAAAACATTTTCATTCGTTACAGCTAATGAAGTGTTTGTAAACTTTGGTAAACGGATTGTTTACAATTATTTTGACCAGAACCGTTTCTTTGCAGGGTTTCATTATCATGTAAACAAACATGATAATTTGCAATTCGGTTATATGAATGTGTTTCAGCAACAGGCAGCGGGGAATAAATACAGGAACATTCACACCGTTCGTTTATTTTATTTTCATAACCTTGATTTGCGTGGTAAAAATTAACGTACTTGCCCGGTTCCTCTCAATACCCATTTCTCCGTTACTAATTTTTCCAATGCAAAGGGGCCACGGGCATGCAGCTTTTGAGTGGCAATACCCACTTCTGCGCCCAGGCCAAATTCTTCACCATCCGTAAAACGTGTGCTGGCATTGTGATACACAGAGGCTGCATCTACCATCTGTAAAAATTGTTCAGCTGTTTTTTTATTGTTGGTGATGATGGCTTCACTGTGTTTGGTACCATGTTCGGCAATATGCTGTAACGCTTCTGTTTCATTCTTCACCACTTTTACAGCGCAGGTTAGTGAAAGAAACTCCCTGTAAAAATCTTCTTTGGCGGCTTTGTACAAATACGGATAACCTTTTAAAAGTTTGTATGCTTTGGCATCAGCATATATGATAACTTGCTTTTTTGCAAAGACGCCAGACAGTTGTTTTAAAAATGCAGCAGCAATTCTTTCATCTACAATTACTGTGTCCATCGCATTACATACAGATGGGCGGCTTGTTTTGGCATTCACCACAATATCAACTGCCATTTGTATAGCTGCATTCTTGTGCACATACACATGACATACACCGGCGCCTGTTTCAATCACCGGAACCAAACTGTTCTTCCGTACAAACTGAATTAAACTGTTATTGCCACGTGGAATGATAACGTCAATGTATTTGGTAGCTGTAAACAATTCATTCACTATTTCCCGGCGGGGTGGAAGTAATAACACCAATTGTGCGGGCAGTTGATGTTGTTGTAAAACAGTATGAATAATTTTTACAATGGCTTTGTTTGTATTGTCTGCATCACGGCTGCCTTTGAGTACACAGGCATTTCTGCTTTTTAAGCAAAGCGCTGTAATATCTGCCACTACATTGGGGCGTGACTCAAAAATAGCTGCTACCACACCCATCGGTGTGGTGATTTTTTGCAGATGAATACCATTGGGTAATTTTTTTTCTTCGAGGATTTTGCCCGAGGGGTCAGCCAGTTTGGTTACTTTTTTTAAACTGTTGCTGATGGATTGCAGACGTTCAGGTGTAAGAAGCAATCGGTCGTACAGTGGATTCGTTTGCTCCATCTTTGCCACATCTTTTTGATTAGCTCTTATGATGGAGGTAGTATTATTCATCAACTCATCAGCAAAGGTTTTGATGATTCGGTTGATGAGAGCAGGTTTTGCCTGCTGCAACTGAATGGCTGCTGTATGCGTTTGCAGGATTTGTTTCTGAATCTTGTTCATCTTGCTATTTTAAAACAATACAATATCATCTGCATGTGCTGCCATGATGTTTTTTGTTTTGCGGTGACGATTGATTTCTGTATTGCTAAGTTTTGTTTTGGCTACTCCGATAATTTCTCCTGTTTCATTCATCAGTTGTACTACCTGTCCTTCTGCAAATTGTCCCACAGCTTTACTGATGCCTACGGTGAGTAAACTCTTTCTGCTCAATAAGGCTTTTTCAGCACCTGCATCCACATGAATCTGTCCCACAGTAACAGAGCCGCTCATGAGCCATTTCTGCCGTTCTTTTAAATTGGATTTTTTGGCTTTGAAGTACGTTCCTTTTTGTAAAGCCAATGTTTGTTGCAGCGGGTTACTTCCTTTAAGTCCTGTAATAAACACTTCAATGCCCAGTGAAGTAGCAAGTTGTGTAAAGGTGATTTTTGAAAGCATTCCACCCAGGCCCACTGCTGATTTTTCGGTACTGATAAATGAAAGTATAGAATCATCAATAGTATTCACAACAGGAATAATGTTTTTATCTGCATCTAAAAAGCCATTGCTGCTGGTGCAAATCAGCAGCTTTTCTGCATTAAAGCCAATGGCCAGCAAGGTGGCCAGTTCATCATTATCAGAAAACTTGATTTCATTGTTACTGATTAAATCATTTTCATTCACCACCGGAATGATATTGTTTTTCCAAAACGCTTCAAATGTGTTTTTCATTTGCACAAACTGGTGGCGGTTGCTGAAATGATGCCTCTCACACAATGCCTGTGCAACGGTTATGCCATGTTTTGAAAAAGATTTTTGATAGTAGTTGATGAGAATGGGATTGCCAATAGCTGCTGCCGCTTTCTTTTCTGTTAAGGTGCCTCTGTAATCTTTTAAAAAATGTTTACCACTGCTCACAGCGCCGCTGCTTACTACAATGATGGTGTAATACTTGTGCAGGGCGGCTACTTCATCAGCAATTTTGCGGATGACGGAGGTATTGGTTCTTCCATCTTTTCCCGCAAGTACTGCTGAGCCGAATTTGATAACAAGAATGCGTTTATTCATGAATTACAAATGTACGCAAACACTAAGACCTGTAAGGTTTACCGGGTATGAAGGCATTGTTGCAAACCTTAAAGGTCTGGCTTTATTGATGCGGAGTGGTTTGAATTTGAAACCACAGATGCCACAGGCACTGCAAAACATAGGATTGCGACGCAACATCGCTGCTGCAAAGAATTACAGCTAGTATCAAACTACTATTCATTAGTAAATTTATCAAGGTTTATATGTTTTGATGTGCTGCTTTTCGGTGCTGTAAACTATATAGGTCTAAGCCTTAAATCTTATCTTTACATTATGGCATTAATAACAGCAACAAACACACATGGTGACTATGGTTTAACGCTTACCGATGCAACCGGTAACACCATGATGATTGATATTCCTGTAGCAGATGGCGGCACTGCAAAAGGGATGCGTCCCATGCAAACGTTACTGGCTGCATTGATTGGTTGCAGCAGTGTAGATTTAGTAAGTATTTTAAAAAAGCAGCGTCAGGAAATTACTTCCTTTAAAATGGAAGTGGATGGCAACCGTGAAGCAGGTAAAGAACCTTCTTTATGGGAGACAGTGCATTTAAAATTTATATTGGAAGGAACCATTGATGCTGGTAAAGCATACCGTGCAGCTGAACTTTCCATCAACAAATATTGCTCCGTAGCAGAAACATTACGAAGAGCAGGAGCTGCTATTTTATTTTCTGTAATTGTAAACGGCGAGCAATACAAACCCTGATTTTATTTGATGAAGAAGAAACAACCACAAACAAGAGCTGTACGCAATCAAACCAAACGTACGGAGCAGAAGGAGCATAGCACACCTTTATTTCTAACCAGCAGTTTTGTGTACAACAGTGCAGAAGATATGGCGGCTGCATTTGCCGATGATTCACTTGATGTAAATATTTACAGTCGCTTCAAGAATCCCACAGTGGATGAATTTGTAAACAAGATTGCTGACCTTGAAGGTGCTGAAGCGGGTATTGCAACAGGTACAGGAATGGCCGCAGTATTTGCAACTTTCATGACCTTCTTAACCAAAGGCGACCATATCATTTCTGCATCTGCAGTATTTGGAAGCACGCATACCATATTAACGAAGTACTTGCCCAAGTGGGGTTTTGAAAGTTCTTACTTTGATATGAATGCCCCTGAAACAATTGAGGCATTGATTCAACCCAATACAAAATTGTTGTATGTAGAAACGCCTTCCAATCCGGGTTTGGATATCATTGATTTGGAATACGTAGCTGCCATTTGTAAAAAGCATAACATTTTGTTTGTTGTTGATAACTGTTTTGCAACTCCTGCTGTACAACAGCCGATAAAGTTTGGTGCCGATATCGTATTGCACAGTGCTACAAAGTTTATTGACGGGCAGGGTAGAGTATTGGGTGGAGTAGTGGTGGGTAGAAAAGAATTGATTTATGATTTGTATTTGTTTGTTCGCAATACAGGTCCTTCACTAAGTCCGTTTAACGCATGGGTGCTGAGCAAAAGTTTGGAAACATTATTTCTGCGGATGGATAAACATGCGGAGAATGCATTGAAGCTGGCACAGCATTTTCAAAATCATCCGCAACTCAACTGGGTAAAATATCCTTTTCTTGAAACACATCCGCAATATGCCATTGCCAAAAAACAAATGAGTAATGGTGGTGGTATTGTAACCTTTGAACTGAAAGGCGGAATTGAAGCAGGAAGAAAATTCCTCAACTCATTGCAAATGCTGAGCATGACCAATAACCTTGGCGACAGCAGAACCATTGCATCACATCCTGCATCAACAACGCACTCCAAGCTTTCAGCAGATGAAAAGAAAGCAGTGGGTATAACAGATGGATTGGTGCGGATATCAGTCGGGCTGGAGCATATTGATGATATTATTGATGATATAGAGCAGGCGTTGAACAGCGCCCCCTCTGCCCCCTGAAGGGGCAACTGCATTGCACAACCCACGCTTGTATAAAGTGTTTTACTATTTATAAGAGTGGTTGAGTGTTATTGATGCTAAATGCACATGCTACGATGTGTGCGACGCAAGGGACGATGCCATCTCCACATCAGCCCGTAACAAAAGTATTTCCTCCTAATGCCATTTATGGTATTCCTATTCATCTGTATTTTCTGTGTATCTGTGGCAACTGTCTGTGGCGCATAAAAAAAAGCCCCGGCTGCCGGCCGGGACTGAGATATAACCTGATAAAACCAAAACTTACTTTAGCGGGCTGTCGACATATCTGTATTGCCCTTTACTTTTTTGAGCAACAGAATGTAGCCGCAACAATCTTTTTTGCTTTTGTTCACCTGCACCGGTTTTATCATGTGCCATTCGGAAAACTTGGGCTGATATCCATAACTGATGATATTGCCCTGAGAATATCCGTATAGTTTTTTATAATACACTTGTTTTTCGTCGTAATCGTACATGCGCACCTCATGCAACTTGCTGCCGGGATCGCCTATGAAAACAATATGATACCAGGCACCCTGGGTCATAGGTACAAGTACGGGCATTTCATACTCACTCTCCATCGTCATGCTCGCTTCCTTAAGTACCATAAAGCCATTGGCTTCAAATACTTTCTTTAAACTGTCAACCTGTAATGTAATGGATTGATTTGCGCAACTCTTTTGACGAATTACTTCCTGTGCAGAAGCTGCAAGTGCAAAAACAAAAAAGAAGGATACTGATAACAGATTCTTCATTACGATACGGATTAATAGATTAGCAGACTTTTGGTAAAGGCTGCTTGGGTACGATTTCGATGCCAAATTACAATTTCCGTTCACCCTTAAAAATTTTTTTGCGGTTATTATCTGCATATAGGGGTTTTAACTTAGTGTTACCCAACTATCGTTTTGTAATTAACAAGAATAATGCCCCGCTTTGCAGTTTACCCTTTATACGTATAAAATGAATTGGCCTGTGCCGTACATGTAAGCACTAAATCATTAATACATACATGTGCAGGCAGAGTAGTGGTATAATAAATCACTCCAGCTACATCCTCTGCATACAAAGGAGTATAGCCTGCGTATACAGCATCAGCTTTAGCTTTATCGCCTTTAAAACGAACCATCGAAAATTCTGTTTCTGCAGCGCCGGGATGTATAGCAGTAACTTTTATTTTATGCTGTAATAAATCCATACGCATGGCACGGCTGATGCTGTCAACCGCTGCTTTGGTAGCACAATACACATTGCCCCGCTCATATACTTCTTTAGCAGCAGTAGAACCAATATTGATAATATGGCCATTGTTGATGGATGTCATAAACGGAAGTACGGCACGGCTCACATACAGCAATCCCTTTACATTGGTATCAATCATGGTTTCCCAATCATCCATACTTGCCTCATCAAACAAATCACGACCCGCAGCAAGCCCGGCATTATTGATAAGTACATCAATTGTTTGCCACTCCTTTGGCAGTTTGTTGACAGCATTATTTACTTCATCTTTTATGCGCACATCAAATACAAGTGTATGTACTTGTGCATTGAATTGTTGCTCCAGTTCTTGCTTCAATTCCTGTAAACGTTCAGCTCTTCTGCCGTTGATGATAATGCGATAACCTTCTTTTGCAAACCGTTGTGCACATGCTTTACCAAAGCCTGATGTGGCACCCGTAATGAATACTATTTTGTTCATGGGCTGAAAGTTAGGGAGAAACTTTTGAGAGGCAATGATTTGGAAACCATCACCGGTGCATACGAGGGGGCGATGTTGCGTCGCACACTTCATCGTTCTTTTTCCAATCACCTTTTTTCAACTAACTTTCCGCTTTAAAATATGCTTAACCAGCACCACACGGAATGAACAAAAACGAACGACGCATCATCTTTCTCTTAGCAGCACTTAACTTTACCCACATTCTCGACTTTATGATTATGATGCCATTAGGTAATTACCTGATGCCGTTTTTTCAAATTAGTCCAAAGCAGTTTAGTTTCTTGGTAGGTTCTTATACCATTACTGCAGCCATAAGTGGTTTTGCTGCAGCATTTTTTGTAAATCAATACGATAGAAAACGTGTTTTAGTAATTGGATATGTTGGTTTTCTAATCGGCACATTTGCCTGCGGTATTGCGCCCTCTTATGAATTGTTATTAGCTGCAAGGATATTGGCAGGATTGTTTGGCGGTTTAATTGGCGCACAGGTATTATCAATTATTGCAGATTTGATTCCTTATGAACGCCGGGGTGCAGCGATGGGATCTATAATGAGTGCCTTTGCTGTTGCTTCTACATTGGGTGTTCCGTTTTCTCTTTATCTGGCTAATCTCATCAGTTGGCATGCGCCATTTATTTTAGTTGGTGTTTTGGGAGTGGTTGTAATGTTTTTTGTCATTCGTTTCATTCCCTCTATGACGGCTCATATACAGAAACGTGAAGCATCCAAAGCTGAAGTATTGTTTTCAGTAGTAAAAAGTTCGCAGCAGCGCCTGGCCTTGTTATTTTCTGCCTTGATGATGATGGGACATTTTATGATCATTCCTTTCATCAATCCCTTCATGGAGTTTAATAATGGCTATAGTAAATCACAAACACCCATGATTTATCTGGTGGGTGGTATTGCTTCTTTTTTTGCATCCAATATTCTGGGAAAAATGAGTGATAAGTATGGTAAGCTACTGATGTTTTCGGCATGTTTGCTCTCTTCATTTGTATTCATTTGGCTCATTACACATTTGCCGCATATTCATTATGCATGGGTCTTATTAATCTTTGGTATCTGGTTTGTTTTTGCTACCGGACGTGCTGTTGCCGCACAGGCTATGATAAGTAATGTGGTGCCGCCTGTTCAAAGAGGAAGTTTTATGAGTTTCAACAGCAGCATGCAGCAACTGGGTACAGCCGCCGCTTCCTTTATTTCGGGATTAATAGTGGTTAATGGTGCTGATGGTAAATTGGTTCATTACAACTGGCTGGGCTATATCAGCATTTTTATTTTACTGTGTTGCTTTTTGATAGGACAGTACTTGTTTGGGAAGAATAGTAAGTTCAATGTTTGATTTTTCTCCTCTTTCCTTCTTACATTCATCTTCCAAAACCAACTTATTATGTTACGATTGTTCAGTCTGTATATGGCGGTGCTTATGTGCCTGCACGCATCAGCACAAAAACAAAAAGCTGCAACTCCTGCAGCGGCTCCATCAGTTAATTATGATGAGGTATTCAAACAACTCAAGTGGCGCAACATCGGTCCCTTCCGTGGCGGCCGGGCCAATGCTATCAGCGGTGTAAAAGGCAATGATAAATTGTACTATGTAGGTTATACCGGCGGTGGTGTCTGGAAAACAGAAGACGGCGGTATGCAGTGGATCAACATCAGCGATGGTTTTTTTAAAGTAGGTTCCATTGGAGATATTGCCGTGAGTGAAAGTGATCCCAATGTGATCTATGTAGGCACCGGTGAACATGCCGTGCGTGGTGTGATGACGAGTTTTGGTGATGGTGTTTACAAATCGGTGGATGCAGGTAAAACATGGAAGAACATTGGTCTCACCAATACACGCCATATCAGTGATGTGATCATTCATCCATCCAATCCTGATGTGGTGTATGTAGCTGCACAGGGTACTGTGCATGGCCCCAATGCAGATCGTGGTGTTTATAAATCAACAGACGGCGGTGTTACCTGGCGCAAAGTGTTATTTGTAAACGAACGCACCGGCGTGAGCAGTTTGAGTATGGATATGAACAACCCCCGCATTTTATATGCAGCTACATGGCAGCATCAACGCTTGCCATGGAAAGTAGAAAGCGGCGGAAACACATGTTTAATTTATAAATCAACCGACGGCGGTGAAAACTGGAACCTGGCTATTGAAGGACTGCCCGACCATATGGGAAAAATAGGCATCAGTGTGTCAAGGGCCAACAGCAATCGTGTTTATGCCATTGTTGAGGCTGAAAAATCAGAAGCAGGCTTATACCGCAGTGATGATGGTGGAAAGAAATGGAATTTACTCAGCAATAATCAAGACATTACCAGCCGCAGCTGGTATTATATGGAAGTATTTGCTGATCCAAAGAATGAAAATATCGTGTATGTGCTCAATGCACCCATGATGAAATCCATTGATGGTGGCCGAACCTTCAGTTATGTAAGAGTAGGACATGGTGATACCCATGATTTGTACATCAATCCAAATAACAGTGAAAATCTTGCGCTGGCAGATGATGGTGGCGGAGAAATAACATACAACAATTGCAGAAGCTGGAGTACGTTAATGAATCAACCTACTGCACAGTTTTATCGTGTAAATGTTGACAATCGTTTTCCGTATTGGGTGTATAGCGGTCAGCAGGATAATACGAGTGTGATGATCATGAGCAGAACCAATGGCTTTGGTATTACAGAAAAAGACTGGACCTCAGGCCCCGGTTGTGAAAGCGCATGGATTGCCTTTGACCCCAACGATCCGCAGCAGTTTTATGGCGGTTGTTACCAGGGTTATATTGAAGTGCTGGATGCAAAAACAAATGAAGTAAAAGATATACAGGCTTACCCCAGTTTGAATTTGGCAGTAGAGCCAAAGAATATGAAATATCGTTTTAACTGGAATGCACCTATTGTTGCTTCACCGCATGATCCCAAAACTATTTATCATGCAGGTAATGTATTGCTTAAAACAACCAATGGCGGCTTGAATTGGGAAGTAATCAGTCCCGACCTTACACGAAATGATAAAAGTAAACAGGGCGAAGGTGGCGGCCCGCTCACCAATGAGGGCGCAGGTGGTGAAAACTATAATACCATTTATTATGTAATAGAATCTTCATTGGAGAAGGGTGTGATCTGGACAGGCAGTGATTGCGGCCTTGTACATGTAACTATGAATGGAGGAGGTAATTGGAATAATATTACTCCGGCGGGTTTGGCTGAGTGCAGTATTCATTCCATTGAATTATCGCCGCATGATAAAGCAACAGCTTACATCAGTGCCACACGTTACAAGTTGAATGACTATGCAAGCTATACATTTAAAACAACAGACTATGGTAAAACATGGACACGCATCAGCACGGGTATTGATGCAGATGATTTTATTAAAGTAATTCGTGAAGACAGAAAGGTAAAAGGTTTATTATATGCCGGAAGTGAGAGAGGATTTTATATTTCTTATAATGGCGGTGAACAATGGAACAAGCTGCAATTGAATTTACCTGTAGTGCCTGTTACAGATATTGCCATCAAGGATAATGATTTGGTAGCAGCTACAGCAGGTCGTGCTTTTTGGATTTTGGATGATGTGAGCCCGCTGCAACATGCAGCTTCATTGCTTGCTGAAAAAAAATTAAAAATCATTGCGCCAAAAACAACGGTACGTTACAGCGGTGCTGCAAGTATTCCCGGTTTAGACCCTGGTAATTCATTTGGAAGAAATCCTGTAGAAGGTGTGATGCTGGATTACTATTTGCCTTCACAACCGGAAGCAGGCACTGTAAGGCTTGAAATAAAAGATGCGGGTGGTGCGGTGATCAGAACGTATATTAACAAGAAAGATGAAACGTTTAAACCTTTTCCGGGCGGTCCACCACCACCAACGGTGTTAACCGCTGAAGAAGGAATGAATCGCTTTGCATGGGATTTTCGTGGCGAACAAATTTCTCCTGTTGTGGTGGGAGGATTTACGTATGGTGATTTTCGTGGTCATCGTGTGGCACCCGGTACCTACAAAGCAGTGTTAAGTTACCAGGGAGCAACAACTGAAACAACATTCACATTGGCAGCTGATCCTAATTTAAAAGTAAGCGCAGCTGATTGGAATGAGCAGCAAAGCTTCTTGAAAAAAGTGGGAGAGAATATTTCTGCCATTCACACCGCAATCCTCAACATGCGTAAAGTAAAAAAGCAGGTGGAGAATTATAATGAGTTACTCAAGGATAAAAAGGAAAATAAAGAGCTGATCGATGCAGGCAAAGCATTGATCAAAAAGATTGATGAATGGGAAGCGAACCTTATCGAAATACGTCAGCGTAATTTCCAGGATGTGATCAACTGGCCAAGTAAACTAAATGCGGAATTCTTTAATATCAAAGGCCTGGCAGATGTACATGATCCACGCATCACCAATGGATTAAAAGTACGGTTGGCTGATCTTGAAGCAGAGTGGAACAAGTATAAAACAACAATGGAAGTTGAATTGAAAAAATCAATTGATGAGTATAATCAAAAGTTTAAAAGTGCCAACTTTCCTGCTGTAATTCAATAATAAATATAGCGAAGAGCAGCAAAGGAGTAACACGGAGTAGAAAATTCTGTGTTACTCTTTTTCTCTTTGTTACAATACGACACTTGCATGCATATAGCATTAGTAGTAAACCCAAAAGCAGGAAAAGGAAGGTCATTGAAGTTGATGGAGCAGTTGAAATGGCAGCTTCAGCATCGTTCTATCAATTGTGTTGCTTTTACAGATGAATGGCCCCGGGATTTTCATACGTTTACAGATGTATGGATCGTTGGTGGTGATGGCACTTTGAATTACTTCATCAATCATTATCCGCAAATCAAATTGCCCTTAGCTATTTTCAAAGGAGGTACGGGTAATGATTTCGCATGGAAATTGTATGGTGATGCTGATGTGCCACAGCAACTGGAAATTGTTTTATCATCTTTGCCGCAACCTGTTGATGCAGCTCAATGCAATGAATACTTGTTTGTGAATGGAGTAGGGATCGGGTTTGATGGCGAAGTGTTGAAACAAATGAAAGCCATCCGTCTTATTGGTGGTCATTTAGGTTATTACCTCGTAGTATTGAAAACAATTCTCAGTTTTAAAGAATCTTCATTTGAAATAGCAGGAAATGATTTTACCAAAAAAGGTAATTTGTTACTGGCAATGGTGAACAATTCATCACGTACCGGCGGCGGTTTTCTTGTATCACCTAAAGCATCAGTAAAGGATGGTTTGATCGATCTCGTTACTTCTGAACCCCTGAGTATCTTACAACGGTTCTTTTATCTTCCTGAAATTGAAAAAGGCAATCATCTTGAATTGCCTTTTATACAACACCATACAGGTGAATCTTTTTTGATAGAATGTGATAAAGAATTGCCTGCTCAACTGGATGGCGAGCTGATCGTTGCCAAACGTTTTGAATTTCGTGTGCTAAAACAAAAATTCTTCTTTCGTTATCAGCTTTTATAAACATCCATAACTCGCCTGCAGTTTAATAGATGCAGGTGGTGCACCACCTTTACAGGCATTTACATCAGCTTTATTTTTGGCAGCAACTTTTGCAATACGACTTTTAAACGTAGAACTTGTTTGTCCGGCTTTTAAATTTACTGTACTTGTTTCACCATTTTTATAATAAACTGAAAGCTCAATATCAAATGCATTCATGTTCTTTATTTGTTTAATGGCAATTAAATCAGAGAGAGATTGGTCTTTAAAATCTACTTTCATTTCTTTCCATGCGGGTATATCACCTTCGCATACACCTTCACATACGGCATCAAAGTTTAACATTTCACCGTCAGAAAGTACATTGATTTTTACTGATGCTGTTCCTAATTCCTGGTCACTGTCAAATACATGAAGTGCAATAACACAGTCTTCATTTCCTGAAATAACAGTATTATAATTACCGCTTAACGCTGCTGGTGATTGTTTAAAGTTAACGCCTCCTGTACCTAGCAGTTCTACCGTTAACGGATCTCTTTTGCAAGCTGCACCATTACTTCTGCAATCAGCATTTATATATTCTGCATTCCATTCAATGGTAATGTTTTGTCCCGGGCAGGCAATGGTGGGTGAAACAGTACCGGGAAACTCAGCACTCAGCGATGGGCGCTTAAGTTTACATGAACTGAATAAAGCAGCAGTTGAAAAAAGTACAATCAGGATTTTGGTAAAATAAGAACACTGAGGATTTATTGCAAGTGTTATTTAAAAAAATTAAATGCTTCGTACAAATACGAGTAGTTATGCTACCTCTTTACCCGTACTGGCACGCCACAGCATGTACCACTCTTCCCGTGTAAGTTTGATGTCTATTGCTTTTAATGCGGCTTGGATGCGTGCAGGTTTGGAAGTACCCAGCACAGGAATAATGTTTGAAGGATGCTGCATTAACCAACTCAGCAATATCACATCCGGACTGCTGCTGTATTGACTGGCTAATATCTCCGCTACTGCTCTTATACGTAACGTGCGTTCATCATCAGTATTGGCAAACAAATTACCCCCGCCCAGCGGACTCCATGCCATAGGCACTATTTTCAATTCCTGACATTGATCTAAGATGCCATCAGTAAAGGGATGCAGATAATTGACAGAGCATTGTATTTGATTAATTTCCACTTTTACCCGGCTGTTGAGCAAACTCACCTGTGATGGTGTAAAATTAGATACGCCAAAGTGCAGCACTTTGCCCTGTTGTTTTAATTGGGCAAAGGCCTCGGCAATTTCATCTGCATTCATCATAAAATCAGGACGATGAATTAGCAGTGCATCAATATAATCTGTTCCAAGATTTTCAAGTGAGGTTTCTACACTTTCTATGATGTGATTAAAAGAAGTGTCGTAAGATTTTATTTTAAACTGCGTACGAGATGAACAGGGTCTTCGTATTCCGCATTTGGTAATAATCTGCATTTGTTGCCGCAGCGATGGTTCTTTGCGCAGCACATTGCCAAACTCTTCTTCTGTGGTATAATCTCCATAAATATCAGCATGGTCAAATGTAGTAACGCCCATGTTAATGCTTTCTTTAATGATGTGTTCATAAGCAGGTGTGTCAAACTTGGAACCCCACAATCCCCATTTCATTACACCGGCGATAATTTTTGAAACATTCATGGTGGATTTATTTTTGAGAGATGAAAATACAGAAAAGGCAGATGAATTGATGCAAACAAAAATCCCCCGCATCTGCGGAGGATTTATAAGTAAAATGTCCAACAGGAATTTCTTACGCTTCTGCCACCACTTCAATTTCAAACTCAGCTTCGTTACCATTACCAAAATCAACTTTGGCTTTGTGTGTGCCGATTTCTTTCATGTCTTCTGGCAGGTGAATTTTGCGGCGGTCAATTTGATAACCTTTTTGCTCATTGATAGCACGGGATACCATTACTGTTGTAATGCTTCCGAAAATTTTTCCGCTTGTAGCTGTTTTCGCAGTCATCTTCACAGGAGCTTCAGTAAGTTTTGCAATTACTGATTTGATTTCAGCCAGCATTGCATCTTCTTTCTTCTTCTGCACTTTCAAACGCTCATTGAGTTGTTTTAAGTTAGAAGGAGAAGCTTCTACTGCAAATTTTTGAGGAATTAAAAAGTTACGGGCATATCCGTTCTTTACTTTTACTACCTCATTTTTACCGCCCAGTGTATTTACATCCTGGATTAAAATTACTTCCATTGTATTTGTTTTAGTTTCCGTAACCCAGTCTTTTCAAACTGTCTTCTCCGCCTCAGGCGGAGAGTTAGGGAAAGGTTTACTAAATGATTCTATTTCAATAAATCTGTTACGTATGGTAACAGTGCCATTTGGCGTGCTTTCTTTACTGCATCAGTTACTTTACGCTGATACTTGAGTGAGTTACCACTTAAACGACGTGGCAATAATTTACCCTGCTCGTTTACAAATTTTTTGAGGAACTCTACGTCTTTGTAATCAACGTACTTAATACCGTAACGCTTAAAACGGCAGTACTTTTTCTTTGGCTTATCGGTCTTTATGGCCGTTAAGTATTTGATTTCGTTCTTTGCCATGTTATGCCTCCGCTTTTTGAGTGTTAGCAAATCCGCCGTTACGCTTCTTAAAGTTGTATTCAACAGCATATTTATCCAGTGCAGTGTACATGTGACGGAGCACCTGCTCATCACGGTGTAACTGTACGTTTAATTTTGCGTTGAAATCAGAAGCGGCTTTGTACTCTACTACCCAGTAAATGCCGGTAGTTTTTTTCTGGATGGGGTAGGCCAGAGATTTTAAACCCCAGGGGTTGCTGTGAACAATTTCACCACCATGCTTTTCCACTAAATCAGTGTAGCGTTTTTGTGCTGCTTTGAACTCGTCATCGCTGAGCACAGGGGTGAAAATCACCATCATTTCGTAACTGTTCATTACTTTTTGTGATTTTTAATTAATAATTGGGTTTGCCCATTGGAATCCAACTGTTACGCCGGATAATCTGACCAATACAGATTTGGGGCGGCAAAGATAGGGGTGAATGCCAAGCCAGCCAAAGGTTTGGAGAAGTATTTTTGGCTCTCACAGATTTCACTGAACAGCGCAGATGAATGCCATAAATGGCATTGTAAAGCAGGGATTTGTGTTACCAGCCACGGTGCAGACGAGAGAGCGTTATTGCGGCGCTCCGTTCATGGTTCCGATTCCATAGCATCAAAAAAAATCAACCTGCTCACAAAAAGGGGCAGGTTGAATAAGATGGGGTTGTGGGTTGGGTTCTCCCCCTCGGGGGAGTTAGAGGGGGCTTCTTACCACCTTTTTTGTAGCTACTCCCTCCTTACTCGTTATCATTATTGTATAAACTCCTTTCGCCATTCCATTCATATCCACCGCCTGTAACTCTCCGGCAGCTACATTACTCAATCGTTTTTCCCAAACAATTTGTCCCATACTGTTCATCAAACGTAGCTGTACATCACCCGTAATATTTTTTCCAAACTGTAATAATGGTTGTGCTGATGGATTGCCCAGCACTTTTACAAAGTTGGCATCACGGATAATGTTGCGAACAGAAGTAATCACATTGGTATTGCTTTGGCGCAAATTAAATCTTGCTATTACAGGAATATGGTCACTCACACTGTCAACAAAGCGTGTAACAAGTGGAATAACATCTCTTCTTAGTATGGAAGAAAAAGGATGGTAATCCCCGTTCATTTCATTGCTCACACTTATATGGTCAATCACTTCAGGATTGCTGAAGGTACTTTGGTCGCCCCGTATACTGTTCCAGAGACTCACCGGAGTATAACGGGCAGGGTCAGTAGTGATGTGAAAATAAGGTGTTTGTGTTGTGCCTGCTGTTGGTACAATGGTGGCATCAAGGTCATCATTATAATCACCCACAATGGCAAAATGATTGTTTGTACAAAAGGTATTGAGTGTATCAGTCATATACTTGCTGCCGCCACGTCTGTCGCTGTAATCACTGAACGCAGAACCCGCTTTGCCATGTATATTCAAAAAACTGATGCGCTTGGTAATGCCATCAATCGTTACATCTGCTTCCATTAAAAAAGGTACACGTCCGCTGGCAAAAGAATCAGCAGCTGCAGGATTGCTTAATAAAAATCCACGTGTATTGATATTAGTAAACGTGTTACGGCGGTAGATATATGCTAATTTTTGGGCTAATGGCCAATCAGGATCATTGCTGTTGGATGCCAGTGATGAATAGAGCGATACTGCATAATCATACGTACCATTTAAAGAACGGGTAAGCGTTCCCAGTAAAGCAGTATCAACAATTTCCTGCAGCACATAAATATCTGCATCAAGGCTGTCCATTACAGTTTTTGCAAAAGCAGCTTGTTTATTATTATCAACGGGTCCGTTTGATGGATGACCAAACCATTCAATATTCCATGCAACAACGTCCAGCGATTTTTCTTTGGGTAAAGAAGAACCTGTTACATCCACTTTATTAATTGTAAGATTGGATGCTGCAAATTGTAAGTTGCCACCGTATCCTTTATCTGCTTCCGTTGGTTTAAAGCGAACATAAACCGTTTGTTCATTCCGTAAATCCAAACCGGCATAACCAAAGCCTGCAAAAAAAGCACTGTTGTCTTTTGAAATTTCAAACCCGGCGGGAGCAGTAAGCGTTAACCCTCCGCTCACATCATTGGCCCAAAATTTAAATGACTTGCTTTGCGATGTACTTCCGCTTGGTAAAATGAAAAAGTTGATCAGGTTTTGTGTGGATGTAATGGCAGGCTGCGGAGCAACTGCTGAATTAATAATGGATACATCATCCAGCGTCCATCTGGCAGCACCATCAGTGGGATTTGAATAATACACCCATGCAATATAAGTATTGGCTGTTTTAAAATTATTGAGGTTGATGCTGTCACTTGTTGTCCATGTATCAGTATCAATATTGGGAAACTTGCCGTTAATTTCTGTCCAGTTAGAACCTGTAAGATTACCACTGCCATTGTAGTTAGTTGAAACAAAGAGTTTCAGTTTCAAGCCTGCAAATCTTGTTCTGCTGCGGAAGCGTAGTAGCGGCACATTAAATCCATTGAGATTTAATGCCGGCGATATTAGCCAATCTTCATTCTGCAAAGAACCATTTAATGTGCTAAAGCCGCTTATTTGTACGCCGTTAGAACCGGTAAAACCAAACGTAGTGCATTTCCAAACCGAATCGCCGCTCACATTTATCTGTGAAAAACCATCGCTGAGAGATGAGGTGCATGTATTAAAGTTGAAGGAATACGAAGTAGGCAATCCTGAACCGGTTGTAAAACTCCATACCGTATTACCGTTGATTCCAGCAAAATCATTGCCTGCCAGGTCTTTAAATGAACCGGCAGGCATTTCAATATAATATTGTGTATTGGTAGCCAACGTAACATTAAACGAAGCGCCTGAACCGCTTACTGTAACTGCAGCAGTAGTTATATCAATGGTTTGAACTGTAACATTATCACCGGTTCTTTTTACTGTTATGGAACCGGTATTTTTTTGAACGGGTTCTGAAAAAGTGATGGTGCAGTTTGTATTGGGATTAACGCCTGTAGCAGTATTGGCAGGTAATAAGGCGCTTATGGTTGGAGGTGTGTTATCTGAACCGTTGTTAGAAGTTATTTCAATATCATCTATACCCACCCATTCATCATTATTTACTGCATTGGTAGTAATAATCCGGATTTGAAGTTCCGCCTGATTTTCACAAGCAGCAGGCAAGATTACATCAACTGCAGTTACTAAGTCAGCTAATGAAGGTCCGGTACTTGCATCAGCTACATAACCGGCAGGTATATTAACAAAATCGCCTGTATTTCCAATTCTGTATTGTAATGCAAATTGCTGTTGTGCATTATCAGCAGAGCCATCAATATCTCTCAGATTATATTTTACACGAATAGATGTAACACCTGTACTGTTTAAAAAGATAACGATAAAAGGAGCATCGGCTGTTGCAGAACCCTGCATGGCAACAACAGGATTGGTTATTTCAAATTCTGTAATTCCTCCTGATATAAAAAAATTCGGATCATTTCTGTTGGCATTCACATCTAAAGGTGTTGTAAAGCCCGGCGCAAGAACAGTACGTGGGTCCACGCCTGTACCTGTTGCCAAATCATCACCTCTGTAACCCCGGATGGACGGAACACCATCCCAATTATCATCAGTTGTAATCAAACTTGTATTTGTCCAGTTTTGTAAGAACGAACCGGTTGACAGTTGATGATATACCTGAGCGTAACTTGTAAAGCTTACCAACAAAAAAATAAGGGTAAAAATTTTTCTCATTTGTGTATTTATTGAAGCGGTAAAAATAACGATGATTTGATGCGATAGTATTTTTAAATATGGTTGTTAATAAAAAAACCCGGCTAGCCGGGTTTTAAAAATTTTAAGAGTCATTTGGTTAATTGATTACTTTGGTTGTAAAGGTTCCTGCTTTACTTCTGATGCTCATGATGTATAATCCTTTAGGGAGATTTGTCAAAGAAAATTTCTCCACCTGTCCTTCTGCAATGCGTCCCAAACGTTTTTGCAATACAATTTCACCATTGGCACTGAAGAATTGAATTTGTACTTCTGAACTAACTGCTTCATTGAACTGCACATTCAAATCACCACCGGGATTGCCGGCTATTTTTACATAGTTGGGATTACGGATGATATTGTTTACTGATGCAACACCGCTCCATGTTAAATTCCAATCATCAATAGCAGTTGTAGCTCTGGTGCCGGATCCTGTTGAGGGTGCAGCGGCCCAAACTCTAATCCAAACATTATCGGAAATATTATCCAGAGCAGTTCCAAAATTTACTGTTACTGAAGTACTGGAAAAAGTTGAATTACCTGTGGTAAGCGAAACTGGTATTGTTGTAACAGTTGTAAAAGTTGAAGGAGTAGCACCAATACCATAGTCAACTGTCCATGTAGTTTGTCTTGTAGAGGAAGCATCTAAAGATTGAAGCAAAAAAGATAGTTGAAAATTAGAACTTGCAGTTGTATTTGCAATCTGAAATACAAATGCACCGCCAGCATCGCCAAAAGAACCTGTTTGCCTGATGGCTAGTGCCCTGTTTGTGCTGGCATCCTGTTCTGTAGTTGTTGATGTTGCAGTAAGACCCGTACCAGATGCAACATTTCTAAAATTACCGGACGTGCTATTCCAAGCTGTCTTGGTTGAAACGAGTGTAGCAGTTGTTCCAACATTAGAACTGCTTGCTTGCGTTCTTACTGTAAATCCGGCAGGTAATCCCGAGGTTTCAAGGGAATTGAAATTTTCGGTGAAAGGTGAACTGGTAAGTGTTACCTGAGCTTTAATTTCAAAAGTGCAATAAACGAATGAGAAAATAAGTAAAAGTTTTTTCATGTATCAATTTTTAAAATGAAGTTAAGAATTTTTAAAACTTATGAAATTAAAACAAATGATGTTTTTGTTAACAATCATCCATTGGAAGCTCTGATGTCCATCACCTTCAATTGTAAACTCACAGAACTATTCCATTCATTTTCATCAATGGTATAAACCACATCAACAGGGCCTTGCTGTACAATTGGAAAGTAATGTGCCGATCTGAAAAAAATGCCTGTCATTACTACATCCGCTTCTTTTAAAACAAGGCGCAGGTGCTGTTCTTTTACAATTTTGCTGTAACCCGTATCTGTAACATTTTTTGTAATAAAAACAGGTCGCATATTTT